>JAOASF010000007.1 GCA_025210175.1 Crocinitomicaceae bacterium
AAACCGGCATTCCAATCGTTTCTCCCATTTTCAAAAAGGTTTCCTTTCCCTCCAAACTGTTATGAACCAAGTCCTCTGAGAATTTTATTTTTCCTTTCTCTAATAACAAAACAAGCGTTGATCCTCCAAAGGTGAAATGTCCCTTTTCTTGGCCTTTTTCTACTTGGGTGTTGAAATCATAGGTTTGGACAATTCCGCCGGTCAAAGTAGCTCCTACGTCACAAATCAAAACGTCGCCGTAGGTCTCAGAGTTCAAAATAGTGTACTGACGTTCGTTCTGCCAAAAGATTTCCCAGTTGCGTTTCAAGGCGATCGGAGAAACAGAATAATAATCACCTTCAACACGAATGCTTGGTCCAGCCAAACCATCTGTAGGGAAGTGGTAGCGGTGGTAATCAACCGGAGCCAAACGAACCACATACATGGCTCCACCTTCGTATTTCTTGGCCAAAGCTGGGTCGTTGGTAAAGGTTTTTAGTTCAAATTCAGACCCTTTGATGTAGAATTTCTGTCCGTCTTTCAATTCATTAAAAGCAACCACACGTCCATCTGCAGGCGATACGAATCCTTCGCCAATAGGTCGAAATTCGGGTTTGATCTTGCGGTAGAAAAAGTCGTTGAAATGGCGATATCCTCCATCTGGTTCAATGTAAGGAGTCATGTCCATTTGATGTTGTTCGATAAATGGAGCAATCTTTTTAATGGACGCTTTTGAGTCCATATACTTTCCAAAAAGGACGGAAAAGAATTTGCGTTTGACCAAGATCCAAAGGCCTAATTTTCCCAAAGGAGTGGTGTACAAAAACCTAAGAAAACCAGCACCAGGAGCGTTTTCAACTTGTTTTTCGCCCGAGCGTAAATAGTATGTGATTTGTTCCATTTCGCGACAAAGATACATCGGCTTTCTCAAACCCTTTCTAACTGAAACACTTTAGGGTAGAAATGGAGAAAAGTTCTCGATGATTCCACTGTTATAAATGCCCAATTGGTAGATGTTTAGAGCCGTTAATCCTAGCAATAATACCCCAATCCAAAGATGCTTATTTTGCCAAAAAGGTCGACTCCAAAATGCGGCCATGGCCAGGGCAAAAACCGGGTAACTTTGGGTGAGTGCACGAGTCGAATAACTGGCTCCATAGCGCCAATCCGACCATGCAATGATGATCCAGATGTTCAATATACAAAAGGTAAGGAGGGACTTCTTACCGGGGTGCTTGCCCAACAAGAACAAGCCGATTATCATAAAAAGTGCAACGGGTGTGTACAGGAACCAACCTTTTTCAGGTCCAACCAAAACGCGAAACCATGGATTGAAAAAGTACCACTTACTTCCTACGTTGTGGATGAAGTGTCCGGTGGTAATTTTCAAATAAATCAATTGAGGAAGGAGGGCCAAACCAATTCCCACCCCACATAATATCACCTGCCATTTGTAGCGTTTCAATAATTGAAACTTGGTCTCGGAATCGGCAGTGTCATGTCGCCACAACAAGGGAATGAAGAGCATGATTAATTCGGTTGGTCTGCAGAGTGTCGCCAACCCGATCAGTAGACCAATAAAAAAGGCATCCTTCCAAAGGAAATTTTGATACCATTTTATTGTTTGCCAAAGTACCATGGCGTACAATGGGAAAATGTAGGCGTGACTCATGGCTCCGTCGATGGACACATACTGAACCAAGTTGGATGTGAGACCTAAAAATAGCAGGGTGTAAGCCGTGGTTACGTCCGAAAAATAATGCAACAAGACCTTGCGCAAAACCCAAAGACCGATAAAAGTGTAAAGGAATATTCCCCACATCAAACTATATTGATAAGGCTTGGAAAACCCGTCAGCTGGATAAGAACTCAGTTTTGCTATGCTGTGCCCAATGGCAAAAAAGGGTAACTCCATGAGTGCAACTCCCGAAAAATATTTATTGGTATAGCCACCAGATTCCAGAGGCATGGCTTGATACAATTGTCCTCCAGTTACCTGATACGTAGAGTCTATTTGGGGTACCCATTCCAATTGGGAAACATCTTCATAGATAAAGATCGAAGGTAGGTAAAGGTAGTATCCAAAAGCGTCCCAAGTGGTTAAGTTGTAACCGTTTTTATCGTTGTTAGTAGCATAAACCAAACGCACAACCATGAAAAAAACAAGGACAATAGTTAGTGCTAGCAGGGATAGGTGTTTACCTTTTTTCATGGGTTAAAATTACCTAATTCTTGTACACGCAAATAGTAAAGTAAAGGAGCAATGTGGTAAGAGTAAAAATTTCGCAGCGTCTAAATGCCGTCCATTTAGTTAGCTAACCGTTGGCGTGTTCAATTTGTTTCTATCCAGAAAAAATCTGAATCTTTCGTGCGAGCAAAATATTTAATTCTTAACCAAAATACAGGTTTAGAGTTATATATTTAACATGATTGAACCAATTGTTTTGTCCTAAGTCAAACGGCTTTTTTGTTAACCACCTATTTTGTCCGTTTAACCAAGGTTTGAACCATTGTTGTAAAGCATAAAACCCGAGTATGAAATGTTCGTTTTTGAAACGAGCAAGAAACTATTTATTCATGAAGAAGTTAACCGCGTTTCTGATTGTATCATTAACCTTACTACTCTGCAACAACGCCAAAGCACAGACCTTAACACCTGCTGGAGGTGTTGACAAATGTGCATTTGACGCAATTCATCAGCAATTAATGCAGCAACCTCAGTATCAGCAGCAAATGCAATCCATGGAGGCGCATTATATGGCTTATAAGAATCAGGCGATTCAACCCAAGTCCATTGTAAATATTCCGGTCGTTATACATGTGATGCACACAGGAGAGGCAGTGGGGCATATGAACAACCCTTCCGATGCTCAATTGATTTCGGCAATCAACAGTTTGAATGACGCTTTTGCAGGAACAGGAGCCTATGGTAGCTCTGCTCCGACCAATGTTCAATTTTGTTTGGCACAAAGAGACCCTTCCAATAATTCAACTACAGGAATTGTTCGATACGATGCTTCGGGAATTACAAACTACGATGCCAATGGGTGCGTGAACAATGGATCTTCCACGAATAACGTGACCCAAGTAAAAGCAGCTAGCTTTTGGGACAATACCAAGTATTATAACATTTGGGTGGTCAAGAAAATCAATGGAAGCAACGGTGCTGGAACGCAAGGTTATGCTCAGTTTCCTGGAGGCGGTGGTTACAATGCATCCGACGGTACGGTTATCTTAGGCAATGCCATGGGGTACGACCCTGGAGGGGCGGCTGGCTATCAGTTAAAATCGTATACCAACCTCAACACCACTTTGATTCATGAAATTGGACATGCCTTTTCCTTGTACCATACCTTTGAAGGTGATAACAATGGAAGCTCTTGTCCCGCAAACGGAAATTGTAACACAGATGGAGACCGCGTGTGTGATATTCCCCCGCACATTCGTTCAAACTCTGATTGTCCAGCCGACAATACGGCCAATGGTTGTGAGCCTGGTAGTGTAGCAGGCGATTTTATACACAACTTCATGGATTATTCGAATGAAAGTTGTACTGTTTTGTTTTCGGCTGGTCAAGCAACCCGAGTGAATGCCACTGTGGCCAATGGTGGCGGAAGGTATTCGCTGACACAAAGCAACGGTTGTGATCCTGTAAGTGCCATAGACGTTGGGGTGAATGCTATTTTGGCGCCTACAGCAAGCTACTGTTTAACGACTCTTACGCCAAAAGTGACAATTAAAAACTTTGGCTCCACCACCATTACCTCCATGAATATCAGTTATCAAATTGACGGTGGACCAGTTACCAATTTTGCCTGGACAGGTTCCTTAGCCAATAGCGCTACGGAAGATGTGACATTGGCAACTACAACGGTGACCAATGGAGCACACACCTTCAAGGCATATACCGATTCTCCCAATGGTCTTTCCGACGAAAATTCGACCAATGATACGCTGAGCATTTCCTTTTCCATAAGTGCGGCTAGTATGCCCTTTGTGGAACAGTTTGAGGCGGGGAATCCTTACCCGCCAACGGATTGGTCAATCGATCAGTCGCCGCCCCATACAGATGCTTGGGAACAATATACCGGAGCCCATGGCAATGGAGCTTCAACGGGAATTTCAGCATTGATTTTTACCGGAACCAGTCTCTCTGGAGACAAGGATATGCTGATTTCCGAACCGGTATCTTTGGCCAACAGCAATTCTCCTAGGCTCACTTTTAAAGTAGCTTCGAAATACTTTGGGTTTGGGACGTCCAATTACGATACCTTGCGCGTTTACGTCTCCGAAGATTGTGGAGCTACCTTCAACCCTGCTATTTATATAAAAGGGGGACCGGCCTTGGCCTCAATGGGTCCAAGTAATTCAGCCCCGGGGAATTATTACCCGAGTCAAGCGTCTGATTATCGAACTGATACCGTGGATCTTTCTGCCTACAATGGTGGGTCCGTGGTGTTGAAGTTTGAACATGCCGATCACGGAGGTCAAAATTTCTTTCTCGATGATATCAATATTCAAGACCCTTGTCAAGCTTTTGGAGACCCAACCAACATTGCAGGTATAACGAGTGTTTGCGAAGATTCTACTGGGGTGGTTTACAGTATTTCCGCTGTGAATGAGGCAACTGGTTACGTTTGGTCTGTGCCTTCTGATGCCAGTATTTCATCCGGACA
Source organism: Crocinitomicaceae bacterium (assembly GCA_025210175.1). Classification (GTDB taxonomy): domain Bacteria; phylum Bacteroidota; class Bacteroidia; order Flavobacteriales_D; family Crocinitomicaceae; genus UBA2040. Next base: position 4,656 of record JAOASF010000007.1, read on the forward strand.
GGGAACTACGAGTATCACGGTCAACTTTGGCTCGGTTAGCGACTCCATCAAAGTGTATGCGCCCAGTGCCGACTGTGGAAAATCAGATACTGCTTTTGTAGAAATTTCCATTCAATCGATACCGGGCAACGCGGGTGCAATTGTAGGAGACCAAAGTGCCTGTAATGGCGATACCAAAACCTATAGCATTCCTTCGGCTACTGACGCCACCGGATACAATTGGGAAGTACCAAGTGATTGGACGATCCAGTCGGGAGCCAATACAAACAGTATAGACGTAACCGTAGGTGCTAGCACAGGAACTGTAAAAGTTACACCTACCAATGGTTGTGGTACCGGAAATTCGAGTACACTTTCTGTTACGGTTACACCATCTCCAGCGCTGAATGGTACAATCAGTGGGCCTACAGAAGTTTGCCCGAATGCCACAGGACAGGTTTATTCCATAACGGCCGATCCAAACGCTACGGATTACGTTTGGACTGTACCAAGTGATGCGAGTATATCAGGCCCGGCTAATGGAACGTCCATTACGGTCGATTATGGTGTCCAGAGTGGAAATATTACTGTAAAATCTCAAAATGCATGTGGATTTTCGAACGTAGTATCTTTAACGGTAAATGTCAATTCCATTCCTTCCGTACCCGACTCCATTGTGGGAAACAGAGAGACGTGTAATGGACAAACAGGTGTTGCTTATTCGGTATTTACACCAGTAGCTGGCATCAATTACATTTGGACAGTTCCTGCAGGTTCAGTGCAAAATGCTGGTGCCTCGAGCGATCAAATTACGGTCGATTTTGGCGCCGCGAGTGGAAATATTACCGTGAAAGCAGAATCAGCCTGTGGTCAAAGTTTGGAAAGGGTGGCTGCAATCAACGTAAGAGACATTCCAGCTATGCCAGGGGCTATCACTGTGCAGGATACGGTCTGTAAAAATGAAGCAGGTGTTGCAGCCTCGGTGGCCTTGGTTCCGGATGCGGATACTTATACATGGACCCTTCCCAATTCGGCAATTTTGGTATCGGGACAAGGAACCAATTCGATCAGTATTGATTTCACCAACGCTGGAGGGGATATAGAAGTAGTGGCTTCCAATCTTTGTGGAGATAGCCCTGCGTCTACCAAAACAGTGGTGATGGATTCCATTCCTTCGGCTCCAGGTTCCATCAACGGGAATTCGGATGTGTGTGCCTCATCCACCAATGAATTGTACAC
>JAOASF010000034.1 GCA_025210175.1 Crocinitomicaceae bacterium
ACTTTGCCGATTTTTTTCGATACAGCAAAAACATCCTCTATTGCGATGCTCGATTTGAGGCTTTGGGAGGAGCTTTTGGAGCGCTTGGTGCGAATTTAGCGTCTTCTCAGATTAACCCAGCTGGCTTTGGCCGATATTCCAAATCACAGTTTAATGGCGCCTTTGGTTATGAAAACAAGCTGAATAAAGCTACATACAACGGAACTGAGAATACCGGAATGAACAATCTTTTTCATTTGAATAATCTCGGCTTTATTGCTGTTGAGGATCAATCCCAATCACAAACTGGTTTCTTGTTTTCTCAAATAGGCTTTGGGTTTAACCGAATCCAGAGTTATAGGAGTGATCTGGAATTTACCGGTAAAAATTATTACACCATGATGGATGATTTTGCCGCACAGGCCAGAGGGTATTATCCTGAGGATCTGTATACTTATTTTCCTTTTTCAAGTTCAATGGCATGGGAAACTTATGGGATTAATTTCGATGGTATAGGTCAATATTATTCCGTTCTTGGCGAGGGTGACAGTGAGCAACAACATCGATTCAAACAAAGAGGATCGAGCAATGAGATGTATCTGGCATTTTCAGGTAATTATATGAACAAGCTGTATATCGGTGCGAACCTTGGTATACGTTGGGCTAGTTATCGCTCGGAGATTTTTCACAGCGAGAGAAACTATGATACAACCTACTCGGATATGTATGGATTTGACTACAACTATCAACTGAGAACCAACGGAGCTGGAGCCAACTTGAAGCTGGGTATAATTTATTTGCCTGTAGAACAGTTCAGGTTAGGTTTAGCCGTGCACACGCCAACCTTTTTCGAATTCAAGGATAATTTTTCGGCCGATATGACGACGTTTTGGGCTGATACAACAAGAGAGCTCCTCCCCTCATTTAAGCCTTCAGGTGACTACAAATATCGTTTGCGAACACCAACAAAAATCGTGGGGTCTGTAGCGTATGTTTTTGGGGTGAGAGGTTGCTTGTCGGCTGACGTAGAATATGTTCCTTATCGTACGGCCCACTTTAGGTCAACCACCGATGAAGAATATGTCCGCTACGATTACATTGAAGAGAATAACCAGGCAAGAGAGGTCTTTACAGGTGGGGTGAACATGCGTTTTGGGGGTGAAATAGTGTTGAATGGAATCCTGTTTTTAAGAGCGGGCTATGCGTTGCAATCCAATGCCTATAAAAAGATCTATGAGGTGGATGCAAAATGGGATCAAACGCTCTCAGGAGGGTTTGGGCTGCGAATGGATAAAGGCCAATTGGATTTGAGCGTTAGAAAAGACTTGATTCAACGCAACTATCATCCATTTTCCAATGCAACTGTTGCTTTTCAACAAGACATCACAAGAATTACTTTGAGTTACACGTACTTTTTGGACTAATACTTCTGAACGGCAGCTGACATTGGTATCTTCTCTACCTTGCTTTTTACCCAGGCCTCTAAATTGAAGTATTCCATCAATACGCGTTCATCTTCCAGCTTCATCAACTGTTGAATTTCCTTGCTGAGTTCTATGAAAATTCCTTCCTTGTCTGTAGCCGACATGGTTTTGGATAGTTTGCGCAAATATTTGATGAGAACGGCTTCTACTTGCAAGGATCGTTCGTATTTACTCAAAAAGCGATTGGTAGACTTAATGATGTACTCCAAGAAATCATAATTCTCCAGTTCGTAGTGCAAAATGAGGTTGAAAACACGAGCAAAACCATAAATATCTTGTCGAAGATTGGTTTCGTTATCGTTAAGTACAACATTGATATAGGCCAAGGCTTTTTTGTATTCGCCTATACCAAAACAATTGTAGGCATTGTTGTATGCCAGCAATATTTCTTGCTCCTTGTTGATTTTATCGCCAAGTTCGTCTTGTTGAATTTGTATTTTCTCAATCATGTCCACACCTCTTTGGAAATCGCCCAAGGCCTGATAAAGTTTCATTTCGAGGTTGATGGATTGGGTGAATATTTTCACCTCAATATCGATCGAAGAAAATCCTTTTTCTTCGGATAACCCCTTTATGGTTTGAATGAGTTTTTCGGCTTCGCCGTAATCCTTGTTTTCGATGTAGCACTGACAGAGGTAGGAAAGTGTCATTAGGTAACGTTGTCCGCTATCTTCCTTAATTTTTGGGTTGTTGTCGAGGATGGTTCTCGTTTTATTGAAAAATTCGAAGGCATCTGTATACTGACGATTGGTTGCAGCACAGAGACCTTTGATGTAATAACACATGGATGCTGCCCTTGTGCTAATCGCCGTATTCTTTCCTTTTATGAGGTGATAATCGGCAATGTGGTCTACCTCCGCTCTTTCTTTTGGAGTTCGAGCAAATCCTCCTGAACGGAAAAGAAGGTTGATTTTTGAATAAATGATTTGGTATTCAGCGAGGTTTCTCAACTTTTCAATGACCATACCTTCCTCTTCTACTAACTCATCGAGATTGGTGGAAAATACACCCGCTTCATATGCTTCTTCAAGTAGTTTTTTTTCCCAGGATATCAGCTCAAACCAATAATAAAACTTCTCGTATTCTTTGGCTATTTCCTTGGCTCTGGCAACAAATTTCTCACACTCTTTGTACAGTGCTTTTTGGTAAAGGATTTCAACATTCTTTATTTCCTGTTTGAGTAAACTGGAAACCGAGTGTTCGCTATAAAAGGAACGCAAACTCTTTAAAATCAACTTGTACAGGTGATTCTTTTCGGAGGGTAAATGGCGAATGAATTTTTCTTTCTTGAAATGTTCCTTCAGTTCCTCTTCGTTGTATTCCTTTTGTTTTTCAATGAAGTCGAATATCTTCAAATAGTTCTTTTCACCGCTTTGTAGCGAGGAGCTTAATTTAAAAAATCGCTTCTCCGATTTGGAAAGCGATTTTATTAATTTGAATAATTCTCCAGAAGGCTTCATATCTTGTTTTTGTAGAGTATAAAGCTAATTTATTCTTGGAATCACAAAGGCTATTTTCTGTTAAAGTTTATATCACAACTTAATGGTGGTGCCTTTTTGAAGGGGTTCAGAGTCTGTAAAGCTTGGATTGTGACGCTTCAAAACCTTTAATTTTACTCCTGTTTCTTGTGAAATACTGCGGAGTGTTTCCTGGTTGCTTCTTGTCAGGTAGGTTTGCTTGTTCTCAGCCTTCATTCGTTTTGGCTGAATGTAAACTATATCCCCCTCCTTCAGCACATCTTTTTTCTTGTCGAAATCGTTGTACAAGCGCAATTCCCAAAGCGTTAAATTGAACTCCGAAGCTATGCGGTAATACGTATCTCCTTTTTGTGCAATGATGTACTTGCTCTTGCTGTTGCGCACGTGAACTTTGTGCCCCATATTGATTTCAACACTTTTAGAAGAAGGTTGAAATGAACCATTTGTATTTTCTTTCTTGATTTCAGCTTTCGTAGGGCTTTCTGGAAGTACATTGTCGGAATCATACTGATCCAAGCCTAATTCTTCAATGATGCGAATCAAACGATCGGCGTACTGCGGATTGGTTGCATACCCCGCTTTTCTCAATCCTTTGGCCCAACCTTTATAATCTGTCGTTTTCAATTCAAACAGACCCGCGTATCGAGGTTTTTTGAGAAACAAGCTGTGATCTTCATAGGATTCAGCAGCATTGTTGTAAACGCGAAAGCATTCGTTTTTCTTATCGTCGTCCTTGTACATCTTCTCCCCTGTCCAATTACTACATTTTATACCGAAATGATTGTTCGCTTTTACAGCTAAATCACTTGTGCCAATGGCACTTTCCAATATTCCTTGAGAAAGGGTGATGCTTGCAGGTACACCGTATTTGTTCATTTGCTGGATGGCTGTATTTTTCCAGTTTTCAACGTACTCTTTTTTTGAAGACTCCGCTTGCGCTTGTAAGGCAAAAGAGAAAATAAGAACGGAAGGGAAAATTGCTTTTTTCATACTGTAACCATTGTGTCTGTCAAGAATTACGTTTATGAACAATTTTGGTTACAGGAAATGTTGATAAAGTGGACAAATTGTCAGATTCTTAACAGTCTAACTGACTTAATTTCAGTTTTTAACTCGTGGAATACCTTTTGACGACAATCAAGAAAATCTAGTAAAAAATGAACTTCGAAAAATATACAATCAAATCACAAGAAACGCTCAATAAGGCGGTTGAATTGGCTAAGTCCAATGAGAACCAAGTCTTGGAGTCCGGTCATTTCTTGGAGGTTTTGTTACAGGCGAATGATCCTGTTTTGACCTTTTTATTGAATCAAGAATCGGTTCCGGTGGATCGTTTATCGCAAGCTGTAAAGGCTAATCTAAAAGGTTACGCAAATGAATCGGCTGGTA
>JAOASF010000035.1 GCA_025210175.1 Crocinitomicaceae bacterium
CAAGTTTCGCCTTTTCGACCGTTGGAGACAAGAGTCAGGACTTTTTATTACCTCTTTCCTCCTCTTTTTTCATTCGCATCCATCATTCGACATTCATCATTCAGCATTCGTCATTCGTCATTCAGGTTTGGACTTTTAGACTGTTGGAGACAGGAGTCAGGACTTTTTACTAACTCTTTCATCCTCTTTTTTCATTCGGCATTCATCATTCTGCATTTAAAAATAGATCTTTCTCACTCTCACCTCTCTACTCTCTGCTCTGAACTCTAAACTCTAAACTCTAAACTAAATTACAATGTTACATTTTTTCAAAACTCCGTTGTAGCTTGTGTGGGATACTTTTACCCACTGATTTTTTAATTCCAATACAAACATAGATTGCACAACGCTTCTATCTTTGTGTCAAACAAAAGAAACTATGGATTTATTTCTTCAGATTATTATCGCCATTGTACCAGCTGCAATTGTTTTTATGACGACTGCTTTATTCTTGAAAAAACAAGAAGAACGAGAAGTGAAAGCTTTGAGAATCAAATTAAAGCAAGAACGTCAAGAGTTCTTTCTACCGAACAGAATGGAAGCTTATCAACGTGTGATTTTATTCTTGGAGCGCATTCACCCGAATTCTTTGGTGATGCGAACGCACAATCCTGGATTGCCGGCAAGAGCTTTTCAAAGCACCCTTGTATCCACCATTCGCGAAGAGTATGATCACAATGTAGCACAGCAATTGTATATTTCTCCCAATTCGTGGAACATGGTGAAAGAAGCCAAAGAAGAAACATTGAAGATTATCAACCTCGCTGGAAATCAAATGCCAGAAACGGCTCTTTCAACTGACTTGGCAGCGAAGATTTTCGAAATCGTGGGAGAAGTTGGGAAATTACCTACTGAAATAGTTATCGATGCAGTGAAGGTGGAGTTTCAGGAAATGCTTTGATAGTTTAGAGTTCAGAGTTGAGAGTTCAGAGATAAAAATGCAGAATTCAAAATTTAAAAAGATGAATTTTGTATTCAAGTAAAATAGAAAAAGGCTGACCATCGAAAGATGTCAGCCTTTTTATTTAATGTGTAGTGACTCAGTTCTCAGTACTCAGAACTCTGAACCCTAAACTCTGAACTAAAACTGTCCTTGCGGCTTAGCAAGAGAACCAGCCGGTCCGTAGTCTTGAAAGTCAATTAGGAAACAAAGTGATTCGTAACCACCTTGAGCTCCATAAGCCAAATTCCATGGAATAAAGATGCGGTATTTCCCACCTTTCTTCATGTTTGGAAATGCTTGTGTCCAGCCTTGGATTACTCCTTGCAAATTGAAAGCAGGAACAGGCAAATCTGGTCGTTGTTGACGCATCAAAACAGAGCTCTCTACCGTATCACCGTAGGCGTTTGTCAATGTATAATCTGCAACTACATCATCGGTCATTTGTGGAGAACCACCCTTACCGGCTTCCAAAGTTTGAATAATGATTCCATTATCCAACACCTTTACATTTGGCAATTCTTTTGCCTCTGCCAACATTTTATCGCCAGCTTTCGTGTTGATTCCTTTTGCGAACTCACTCACCAACATCATACGCGGTGCTTGGGCAATCAAGGTGTCCATCACATTCAACCCATGTCTGAAACCAATTTTGGCCATTTCCATGTTGATTTGCGACATCGCATCCTTTTTCTTCCAACCGTTCATAAAAACAGAACCAGCCATTTTACCTATGCACAAAGATCCTGGTCCAACAGCTGTAGAGTCAAAATCCTGACCATAGGGTCCGTACAATTTCATCAATGACTCTCTACATTCGTTGGTCAACTCCTCCTCGCCCATTTTCAAGCCTTGGCTAAATCCGGTAACGATTGCGTCAAAATCCAACTTATCCAAGTTCGGATCCCCACTTTGTGTGATCATTTTTGCTTGTTCTGCTCCCAAACAGTACGAAAGACTGTCTTTCGCATTTTTGAAATCCACTTTTTCGGCAACAGCGGTTTCCCCTTCTCCAGAAGAGCACGCCACCAATGAGGCAGCTAAACCGATGATTAGATACTTATACATTAATTCACACTGATTAATTCAACGTCAAAAATTAGTGCCATGTACGGCTCAATTGGTCCACCTGGATGTGGTTGATCACCATAAGCCAATTCTTGTGGAATATACAAGCGGAACTTGTCTCCTTCTTTCATCAATTGAAGTGCTTCTGTCCAACCTTTGATCACCTGGTTCACTCCAAATGTAGCTGGTGAATTGCGCTCGATAGAGCTATCGAATACAGTACCGTCGATAAGCGTACCGTGGTAATGTACTGTCACTTGGTCCGTTGAAGCTGGCGATTTTCCTGCGCCTTCGTTCAACACTTCGTATTGCAATCCTGAAACGGTCGTTTTTACACCTTCTTTCTTAGAGTTTTCAGCCAAGAAAGCCTCACCAGCTTGCTTGTTAGCTTGAAACTTTTTATCAACTACTTCTTTTAAATACGATTGAATCGCTTGGTTTGCCTGATCTGGCGTCAATTTTGGTTGTTTTCCTTCGAAAACATCTGTGATAGCCTCAGCCAACACTTGTGGAGAAATTCCTTGTAGGTTTTGTTGCATCAAGCTTCCGGCAATACTCATCCCTACTCCGTAGCTTACATCCTTAATATCGATCATTATAAATAATAAATTTTGCTTGCAAAAATACCATTATTGAGGGAAAGAGAAAGAGAATGCCTTGGAGAGTTAGGTCCCAGAAAATCAATATTTTTAAAGAATTAACATCTTATTCGGGGCATGGTAACGTATTACAACATTCTTGGGGTCGAAGAAAAAGCAACAACCGCTGAAATCAAAAAGGCCTACCGTAACCTTGCCAAGAAGTATCACCCGGATATCAATCCTTCTGAAACAGCTGCCGACACTTTTAGATTAGTGGAAGTTGCACACAGCTGTCTTTCCAAAAGTGAATCGCGTTTGGCCTATGATCGACTACTGTTATTCAAGCGAACCAACTATTCGAACCCAACTGTTGAGCAGAAATTTTACAACGACGTAAACAGAAGCCGCAGAAACGGAGAACAAAAAGCGGAACGCAGATCACGAATGAGCTACCAACAGTATCGCAGAGAAGAAATACTTACCGAATCCCTTTGGGCACTGATCTTAAATTCGGCGATTACCTTAATGATTGGATCCATCTTTGCGCGAATCATCTATTTCCAAGCCTTGGAATGGTATGGACCGAACGTGAAAGAATGGGGAACCCACACTGGAATGTATGGTCTATCAATCAGTTTTTTCTTCATTTTAATCGCCACCTCGTATATCTACGAGCCATTGGTCAAACACCTATTCGTTGGTAAACCAAAGAGAACGACCGATCTCTCTCTTCGCAAATCGTATTAGTCGCGATAGGGATTTAAAGCCAAAGTCCAATCGTAATCCATAAAAACCAAGGACTTTTTGCTGTCTTCTTTACTTACAATATCGTAGCGAAGTAAAAACTTTCGCACCCCTCTTTTTCCTCCGAAATCGGCTCGAAACCAAGAAAACAAAACGGGAACTTCAATACTGTTCTCGTTCACTTTATGATTCTGAGTTAGATAGGCTTTGCAACTACTATCCAATTCCTCATTAACCTTATCAGCGTGATAAACCGAAATGGACGGACAGCTTTTGGCACCACAATTCAATGCGTAGTGAATACGTGGATCCACCTTCTTCACTCGAAAAAGCTTTTCAAACTTCGAAACCTTAAGTTTTCCAAAATAACCCAAACTCAACTTGGATTTGGAACGACGAAGAACTCCGTGTTCTATCAAATCGAAACTTAAAAGTTCACCAGCTACCGTGATTTGTTTTGCCTTGAAAAAGGCTCCTCTATCGTTGAATAATTCCGGGTTTCGCTTCAGCAAAAATTGAATATTCGCGTTGTAAATGTTGATCCAAAAAGCCAAGCGCTTTTCATCTTTATCCAATTCTTTTGATAAAGTTTCAGGATTCAATTCGGCTATTTTGGCACGCAATTGCACCGAACCGTTATCGTTTGCTTTGACTGCCTTAAAAAAGGAATACGACAATTCAAGTCCTTCACCAGAGAAGGAAATGGTGCTTGATAGAAGCGTAAAAAATACAAGAATGTTTTTCATATTACGTCATTAAAAAGCCTCGCCAATGGTGACGTAAGGCAAAATTTTATCCTTGTCAAAACCAACATCTAATCGGATATTGATGTGCTCTTTTTTATTGAGTTTATAGCGAACCCCCACTCCAGCTCCGGGTTTGGCGGTATCAATTCTCCAGCCTGACCATGTTGGAGAAATCCAGCCTACTCCTAAGAAAGCCACAGCTCCCCAGTTTTTCAAAATTTCTTGACGGACTTCAACTTGCGTTTGCCAACAATTGTGGTCACGGAATTCTCCTTCAAACTGACCGCGCAATCTCCTTCCTCCCCCCAAGGCAGCAAGTTGGTAAAAAGGCGCATTCCCGTATGCTTGTTGGTAATTGACATTCGCTGCAAAAACCGTCCTTTTTCCCAAAGAAAAATAGCGATTGAAGTCCATGTAGGTCTTGATGTACTTGTAATCACTGAAGAAACCGCCTCCGTCGTAGGTTGCATTCATATCAATGAACCATCCACTTCTGGGGTAGTAAATGGAGTCGCGAGAATCATACAGCAAAGCCGGTCCAAAACCAGCGTTGGTCCCCAAATCAAAACCCAAAGGCATGGTTTGATACAACAAAGTGGTATCCGAAACGCGAAGATCTGAGAAGATATCGACCGCATATTTTGCACCTACAAACAAATGATCCGTAAATCGATGCAAATACGTAAATCGCAAGCGTGGAAAGCTCACTTCGTACATCTCTTTCTTTTCCTTATACGTTCCCGGTTGATTCCCAATCCCAAAGAAAAAGAAGGTGTATTTGTACGCTCCTAGTTCACCAACAAAGCGATTTTTATCACCACGAGAAATAATATTAAAAGGGAGATATAGTAAGAATTGATTATTCAAGGTATAGGCCGCGCCGATGTTCACGGATGACGGTCGATTGTTTGTACTGTCATTCTTGAATCGAAAATTACGGATCGCTAGTCCACCAAAGCCAAAGTTGGTTTCGGGGGTATAAAAGGCAATGGGAAAACCTTGGATTTTTCTTTGTTTTTTAGGGATTGTATCTGTCTGGCCAAAAGCGCCATGGCTACAGATAAGGGTCCAAAAGGTTGTAAAAAGAAAGATTCGAAATCTTGAATTTGCCATCATACGAATTTACGTACGAATAAGAAGCGTGTCAAGATTTCGAATCGAGAGTAGTGATTGACTAATGTATGGAGACGACCTAAAGTTGGATGATCGAATCCACCTTGATCACAGGTTTTAATGAATAAGACCCGTTTCCTTTAATAACGATGGATTTGGCAGCATCGAAGTCGATAACCACCTCGTACGTTTCGTTTGCTTGGAAATCGTGATTCAAATTAAACTTCAAACCAGTTTGCTCTGCACTTGGAGTAGCAAGGTTATGATAAACTGAATCTACCATGACATAATTGCTATCTCCAAGAATCAGACGCATTTGGTTAATAACACCAACCGGAATCGAATCGTTGTTAACGAGCACCACGCTAATATCGTTTTGCAAGGTAAGAAGGTCGTACACCCCAGCATTGGTAGGCATGGTAATCCAACCGTCCACCTCGTGGTGCACTTGTACTTCTTTCACCTCTACATTTACTTCTTGAAAATCTCCTGGAGCATCGTGCATGCTCACTCGCATTTGGGTATATTGTTTTTCCTTGTCTTTCTTACAAGCGGTTAATCCTAGTGTTGCCGCAATTGCTAAAAGAAAAATTGCCTTTACTATGTTTTTATTGGTATTCATGACTGATAAGTTTTTGTTTTGTGACTGATCAGTTCAAGTTAAAAACAATGCCAAAAACAAATAATAACTGATAATCAAACACTTAACTTTTTTATTAATAGACTTATTTTTTCAATTTGAAAATATCCTAGTTTTTTTGAAAAGTGTTTTGCGGTTTGGAAGTCATTTCAAATCGAAGAATACCGCCTTCATTTAACTGCTGGAAGCTAATGAAAGGCTCATCCAAACGGACATTGTTCCAATACACAGCCTTAACAAATTTGTTTTTTTCACTTTGATTCTTCGTCTCTACTTTCACCACTTTTCCATTGTCCAAGGTCATTTCGGCTGAAACAACCAAAGGTGCTCCAATGGAGTAAACTCCCGACGAAGGTGCCACTGGATAGAAGCCTAGTGAAGAGAACAAATACCATGCACTCATTTGTCCGCAATCATCATTCCCGCCAAGTCCATCAACAACTGGACGATACATTTCACGGATTACTTTTCTCAAATAAGCCTGGGTTTTGTCTTCTCTGTTGGCGTAATTGAACAAATAAACAACATGATGTGAAGGCTCATTTCCGTGAACATAATTCCCAATGATTCCATCGCGTGAAATATCCTCTGTATGCTCGAAATATTTATCAGGAAGCTCCATGGTGAACAAACTATCAAGGTGACTTGCAAAAGTTTTATTACCCCCCATCATTTCAATCATTCGAGGGACATTGTGGGGAACATACAAACTGTAATTCCATGCGTTTCCTTCAATAAAGCCTCTCTGGTGTGTATTTAAAACATCAAAATCTTTCAAGAATTCTCCATTGGCCTTTTTAGGACGCATATAACCGATGGAAGAGTCATAGACATTTTCAAAATATCCTGCTCTTTGCAAGAAGGTAGTTTCTGTTCCTTTATCCCCGGTTAAGGCTGCCAATCGAGCAATGCTGTAATCATCGAAAGCATATTCCAAAGTCTTGGAAACCGAACTTCCACTGTGATCTTCTGGTACATATTTGTACTTGATGTAACTCGGAATTCCATCGAAATAGGCATTGTTTGCTGTTTGCACACATGCATCCAGCGCTCGTTTTTTATCGAAAGTTGAAAGAGGATTCAAGGCGGCGTCTGAAATTACTGAAACTGCATGATAACCAATCATACACCAGTTGTCATTGGCATAATGTGACCAAATTGGCAACATTTTCAAGACACTTTGGTCGTAATGAGCCAACATACTTTCTACCATATCATTGTTGCGCTTGGCTTGAACCAAATTGAACCAAGGGTGCAAAGCACGATAGGTATCCCATAAAGAGAAAGTGGTATAATTCGTGAAATTTTCAGCCTTATAAATATTCTGATCCAATCCTTTGTAGCTGCCGTCCACATCCGAATAAACCGTTGGTCCGAGGCAAGTATGATACAAAGCCGTGTAAAAATTGATCGCATCCGACTCGTTCATGGTCGTCACCTTCACCTTTTGAAGTTCTTTTAACCATTCGTTTTGTCCATCTTTCACAACTTTATCAAAATCCCAAGTCGGACATTCTGCCTTCAAGTTCATTAACGCTCCATTGGTAGACGTAGGCGATAAAGCCACTTTCATCATCACTTGTTTGGAAGCGGGTAAATCAAAATCGAGATTAAACACCAAATCCAAACCTGCTACTTCTGGAAAATTGGAAGCATCGTTGAATTTGCGCCAAAATCCTCTGTAGATATGGCCATTATCGCGTTTCTTGCATTGGTAGGATTTGATGGGTTCCGAAAGAGAAATAGCAAAGTAAACCGTGCGCGTTCTCGCCCACCCGTTGGTTTGACGATACCCTGTTATTAGGGTGTCATTTTCTACACGAACAAAGGTCCACACATTCTTACCTTCGTAAGGGTAAATCCCTGAATTCAAATCCAAAACAATATGTGCATCCTCGGCTTGAGAATAGGAATAACGATGCATTCCCACTCTTGTGGTTGTTGTTAACTCCGCCTGAATTTGGTGATCATCCAACAATACACTGTAATAGTTGGGTTCAGCCTTTTCATTCGTGTGTTGATAGGCCGAACGATAACCTGTCGTAGGATCAGAAGCAACTCCAGGATTCATTTGGATCTTTCCACTAGTAGGCATTACCAAGATGTCACCCAAATCACTATGTCCTGTCCCAGAGAAGTGTGTATGACTAAACCCTACTATGGTTGGGTCGTCGTACTGGTACCCTGCACAGTACTTGTATACATCACCATTGTACTTTCCATCCACTTCATACTGCAATGTGTCTGTATCTGGACTCAATTGGACCATCCCAAACGGGACAGAAGCACCTGGAAAGGTATGCCCCATTTTCGCAGTGCCAATAAGGGGTTTGACGTATTTCAGTTCATTTTGCGCATGTGACAAATTCAGGACAAATGCACAAATTAGAGCGAGACAATAGCTGATTATTCTCATTAATTTCTAGTTTATTTGCAAGGGGTAATTC
>JAOASF010000036.1 GCA_025210175.1 Crocinitomicaceae bacterium
GAATCTTTTGCTTGCTTTTCTTTTGATCAGCACAAGTTACTTCGGTCAAATTAGTGGCTCCAAAACCATTCCCACTGCTTACCCAAGTATCGCCACCTTTGTTTCCGACTTGAACGCTCAAGGTGTTGGAAGCGGAGGCGTTACTCTCAACATTCCTTCGGGCTATTTGGAACAAGCACCAGCAGGAGGATTTGTTATTACTGCAACAGGTACCCAAGCCAATCCGATTATCATTTCTGGAGGAACGGCCCCAAAACCTGTAATCACCGCTAGTGGATCACACACGATTGGCGCCCTCAACGATGCAATTTTCAAGATTGTAGGAGCCGATTATGTTACGCTATCCAATTTAGAACTGCGCGAAAACATTGCCAATACGGACAATACAGCAGCGACTAACAACATGACTGAATGGGGTATCGCTCTTTTGAATGCATCCGTTACCAATGGTGCCGAGAATGTAACCTTGAGCAATAACACGATTGTTTTGAATCGCGTATATCCAAACACCTTCGGTATTTATGCCAATGCGAGTCACAGTGCTACGGATGTAACTACCACAGCTTCAGGCACTGGTGCAAATGGAAGTCATAATGGTTTGAAAATCTATTCGAACAACATCTCGAATGTAAACCAAGGTATGGCCATTGTAGGACCAACAGTACCAGCTGATTACCAATTGAACCTGGAAATCGGTAGCGACGTCAACGCTGCATTGGGAAATACCATCACGAACTATGGAACAACAGGGTCATTTTCGACTTATGCCAACGTGAACGCATCCGTGTACGGAGTTTTGGTGCGTAACGTAAAGAACATTACGATCAGCAACAATGCTGTTACAAGTTCAACAGGAGATGTTACCTCGGGAACACTTCGCGGTATCTTCTTAAATAGCTTCAACAGTGCTGTCACAGGAGATCAAACCATTTCCATCAAAAACAACCAATTGAACATTCAAACAGGTGCTGCAACAGGTGCTTGGGGAGGAATTGTCATTGAAGCGAATGCTGGAAATAACACCTCTCAAATCTCGATTGAAAACAACAACTTTACGGGATCTACCAACGCGGTTGTAGGATCAGGTGCAATTAACTTCATTAGTAGTGTTGCCCCAGTTCAAAACTTGCAATGTTCGAACAACACGTTCTCGAATATCGTTTCTAACTCAACAGGAACAACCATCTTTGTTGCCCATGGTTACACAATGCCAGCTACAGGAGTTCAGAACTTCCAAGGAAACCAAATCGTGGGTTCATTCCAAAAAACAGGTACTTCTGGATCGGTGACTTGTTTCTCAACTGGATCTTCGTCCGTTACAGGTTCGTCAACGACATATAACAACAACAACTTTTCGAATATTACCCTTTCAGGATCTTCAGCATTTACTGGAATTTCAAATTCCGATGGATTGTCAGGTGGTACATCTATCAAGATTATCACAAACAACACCTTCTCGAACATATCGGCGGGAACAGGAACCTTCACGGGAATTACAGTGAGCTACTTGACAGGGGTTTCCACTCTTTCAGGAAACACTATTTCGAATAATTCTGGGGGAGGACAATTTACTGGAATCAATCTTTCTTCAAGCAACAACACTGCGACCAATTTGTCGGTTATGAATAATGTTATTTCAAATTGGTTAGGTTCTTCAACTTCTTCTTCGTCCACGGGAATTACTTGTACTAACACTTCTCCTCTGATTGAATTTTATGGCAACAAAATATTTGACCTAAACTCAAGTTCAAGTGGCAATGTTGTAGGTATTACCATCTCTGGAAGTAGTGCAGAAAAACGCGTTTACAACAACAAGATCTACAACCTGACTTCGAACAATGCAGGTGGTGCTGTTTACGGTATTTCAACTACTTCGGCAGCAAGCACTTATATCTATAACAACTTAATTTCGGGCTTGGTAGCTCCAATTGCTTCAGGAAACGACATCATTAGAGGTATTTCTGTAACGGCAACTACCGCCAGTTCGACTATCGGCGTTTACCACAACACGGTTTATTTGAATGCCAATTCCAGTGGAACTAACTTTGGAACAGCGGCTGTTTACCAAACAGGTAGCACCACTGCAACCAATGGTTCTTTGGACATGCGCAACAACATTTTCATCAACGAGAGTGTGGCCGCAGGAACAGGAACTACAGCAGCTTACCGACGCAGCAATGCAAATATTGCTAATATCAACGCAGCATCCAACAACAACCAATGGTACGCTGGTAGTCCTTCTGCCACAAACGTATTGTATACGGATGGAACCAATACTTTCCAGACTTTAGGCAATATGCAAGCCTTTTTGTCACCAATGGAAAGCAACTCCATTACGGGAGAAGCAGGATTTACATACGCAACACCTGGTTCTTTCTTCACAAGTTTGACAGGTGCCAACGCTGATTTCTTGAAACCGGTATCGGGCATCTCAACCTTGGTAGAATCTGGAGCAAATGCCATCTCCTCTCCCCTTGTCATTACAACCGATTTCAACGGAACAACTCGTCCGGCTGGAACTGGGGTAGCACCAGATATGGGAGCGCGTGAATTTGAAGGTGTATTGATTGCCAACTGTGCAGGAACACCAAACGCCGGGACAATTTCTGGTACCGCTCAGATTTGTGAAAATACAGGAACTACCCTTCAAGTAACTGGCTCGTCTCAAACCTTGGGAATTACCTACCAATGGAAATCGAGTACAACGCCTGGTGGACCATATACCAACATGGGAATTTCTACCGCTCAGGCCACAGGTAACTTGTCGGCAACGACCTACTATGTAGTAGATGTAACTTGTACCAACTCGGGTATTACCAGTTCAACATCTGAATTCACACTAACGGTAAATCCTCTTCCAGTAATTTCAATTGCTGGTATCGACACGGTTTGTTTCGGAACATCAACTACACTTACAGCCTCCGGTGCGGACACCTATTCTTGGTCACCAGCCACAGATTTATCGGCAACCACAGGCTCTGTAGTAGTATCTACAGCAGGTACAACCCTTACTTACACAGTAACAGGTGCATTTACAGCTACGGGCTGTCAAAACACAGCAAGCAATACAGTTACTCGAATTTTTACTCCAGTAATTTCTGAGGTTATCGCATCTCCTGCCAACGTTTGTAATGGTGCTTCGAGTACATTGGACGTAACGTATTTGGGAGCTAGTCCGGTTAACCAATATCAGTTTAGCACGCGTACAAACGGTACCCTTGACCCAATGACAGGAGCTACAGAACTAGTGGGTTCCGGTAATGACAATACTGTTTCTGCTGCGGCAAACCCGATTGGTTTCAACTTTATTTTCAATAACAACGCGTACTCCACTTTTGCTGTTTCTACAGATGGTTGGTTATTGCTAGGTAGTGCTACACCTACTACCCAAGCGACGAATTCAGTAATAAGTTCAACCAATACACCTAAAATCTACCCGTATTGGGACGACGTGGCAACAGGAACAGATGGAAATGTGAGTTATGTAGTTACCGGTACAGCACCAAACAGAATCTTAAAAGTTCAATGGTTTGTTACCGTTCCCAAAGCAACAACAGGAGCTGCCAACTCTACTTATCAAGCATGGTTGCAAGAAACCACGGGTAAGATTGAGTTTGTTTATGGTGCCATGGGGCCACAACCTGGTGGATCTACATCCATTGGTATGACTGCAGCGGCTGCCAATTACCAAAGTGTTACCCTATCAAGCAATACAGTGAGTACCACTACCCCGAACAACTCCAATACAGGTGTTCCAAACTTGGGAACGGTGTATGAATTTAATTGGCCATTGAGCAACAACCTGTATCAATATGCGTGGACTCCAACAACCAATATGACGAATGCCAACACGAAAACACCTACCGTTAATAACATTACGACCAACGGGTATTACACTGTTGACATGAATGCCTATGGATGTTCTGTTCAAGACTCTGTTTTGATCCAAACAGGAACTACCTTAGTGTCGAGCATTAACACGTCTACTCCAACTACCGTTTGTGAAGGAACGAGTATGACAATTACAGGAGTGGCTTCGGGAGGTGGCGGACCTTACATTTACAGCTGGACAGGACCAAATGGTTTTACAGCTTCAACGGATGTCTTCACCCTTCCTAACATGTCGCCTTCTCAGTCTGGAAAGTACCGTTTGAGCATTACCGACAACTGTTCGGCAGTGAAATTAGATTCAGTAGAAATTTTGGTCAATCCCAACCCGGTTATTACCATCAGTGGAACGAGCAATTTGTATTGTCAGTCTGGAACCGCAGTTAACTTGACAGCTTCTGGTGCCGATACGTATGCATGGTCTCCAGCTGGATCACTATCTGCATCTACCGGAGCTATGGTTAGTGCCACACCAAGTGCAAACACGACATACACGGCTGTAGGTACTTTTACAAGCACAGGGTGTTTTGCTTCCAACACTTACACGGTCAATTATGGACTTATTCCAATTGAAATTTTCTCTGGTCTTGCACAAGCAACACTTTGTGAAGGAGATAGCACCCAAATGACCGTAGTAGGTTACACGCCAAGTGCGATCAACACCTACACCTATACCCCAAGTACAGGTTCGAGTTTGTTGACTTTGAACTCTCCAACAACGGCCATTGGTACAGACAACGATGATACTCCGTCTACTCCTTTCCCAATCGGATTTAAATTTGGTTTCAATGGAGTGGCTTATAGCAATTTCAGCGTATCGCCTGATGGTTGGATTTTGTTAGGTACCACAGCTGCAGTGAGTCAGTTCACAAACAGTGTTACCAGCACTACAAACATTCCGAAAATCTACCCTTACTGGGATGACATGGCTACAGGTACCACAGGTAACGTGCGTTTTGAAACTCAAGGTACAGCGCCTAACCGTAAATTGGTTGTTCAATGGTTTGTGACCATTCCACGAGTAGTAGCGGGTCCAGCCAACTCTAATTTCCAATTGGTTTTACACGAAGGGACGAACCAAATTGAGTTTTTATACGGTGCCATGGGGCCTCAAACTATAGGAAGTGCCTCTTCTGGATTAACGGCTGCGGCTAACAACTACCAAAGTGTTACTCTTTCGACCAATACAGTGAGTACCACAACCTCTAACAATTCCAATTCAGGTGTGCCTGTGGCAGGAACCAAGTACTTGTTCGCTCCAACAGCTCCAGCACCAGCCTATACTTGGAACCCGGCAGGAAGTTTGGTTTCGAATACTGGTTCAACTGTTCAATCCGTTGGTCTTACATCGAACACAGCTTTCATCCCAACGATGACTTCTGCTCTTGGATGTTCTGTTAACGGAACAACCCAATCTGTAACGGTGAATCAGAACTCAAGTTCTACACTTACTGCAACAGCATGTGATAGTTATACAGCACCAAGTGGAGCCATTTACACTGTCACAGGTAATTACCAAGACACGATTCAGAATGCCGTGGGTTGTGACTCGATTATTAACATCAACTTGACGGTTAATTATAGTTCAACAAGCACACTTACTGCTTCGGCTTGCGATTCATATGTCGGACCAAGTGGAAATGTATTTACAACATCGGGGATTCATTTCGATACCATCGTAAATGCGGTTGGTTGTGATTCTATTGTGGAATTGAACTTGACGATCCTTACGAGCTCAGCTTCTTCAATGACTGTTTCAGCATGTGAGACGTATACATCACCTTCTGGTATGGTTTACACGAGTTCAGGAGTATACAACGACACGATCCTAAACGCAGCTGGTTGCGACAGTGTTATAACGATAGATTTAACAATCAATTTCGCGACTAACGCTACCCTTTCAATCTCCGCCTGCGATAGTTATACAGCACCAAGTGGAGCCATTTACACTGCCTCAGGAACCTATATGGATACCATTCCAAACACCTTTGGATGCGACAGCGTTATGACCATTCAATTGGTACTTGGTAACACGACTTATTCCAACTTGAGTGTTGTGACCTGTAAGGATTACATCTCCCCTTCTGGTTTGCTTTTCACCACTTCGGGTCAGTTCAACGATACCATTCCGAATGCAGCTGGTTGTGACAGTGTCATCACCATTGATTTGACCATCAACCCGCTCGATTTGACCATTGTTCAGAATTTGGCTACACTCACAGTTGGCGAGTCAGGAGCAACTTATCAGTGGTTGGATTGCAACAATAACTATGCGGTCATTCCTGGTGCAACGGGTCAAAGTTTCACAGCCACAGTGAATGGAAACTACGCTGTGATGGTAGACCAAATGGGTTGTACAGACACCTCTGCTTGTGTGGTGGTTAACAATGTAGGCTTGGACGAAAGGTCACTTACAACGATTAACATCTACCCGAACCCAACCGACGGAATGTTGACTGTAACGCACAACTTTGGATCAAACGTAACGGTAATAATTACAGATTCAAAAGGAAGAATTATCCAACATTTAGATAAGGTTGAGAGCGGATCTAAAATCGACTTGAGCAATGAAATGAGAGGAATGTACTTCCTTCAATTCCAAAAAGACGATTCTACCTACATGGAACGTGTAGTGAAGAATTAAGCGCCAAACAATTCGCTTACAAAAAGGGAAAAGCCGAAAGCTTTTCCCTTTTTCTGTTTTGGATATTTGTGCTTGGTTATTTTACATTTCTCAATGACAAAGTGGCATTTCAATTCTTTTGTCAACATGCTCAACATTTTTATCCATTTGTGGGCTGACATACGGCACACCTAAATTCATTCCTCGCAGCAATAACAACGCTCCTATCAATATGGGTAAGACCAATTGAAGCTTCGCTAACTTTTGAAAGCCTTTCATACGGTTCAACAAGATTTTCAGGCCAAAAAATCCTGGCAAGGTTCCCAATCCAAAGGTCAACATGAAAAAACTTCCTTCCATTGGCGTACCGCAAGCAAATGCTGCAGCCAAGGCCAAAGCCAACATTCCACAAGGAAGCATTCCGTTCAATCCTCCCAATAAAAACCATTTCTGTTGTCCTTTTAAACGAAGCACAAAACCCATTGGCTTTTTCAGAAAACGCACCCAATTTGTATTCGCAGAGACCTTTTTTTGAAATATTTGAAATAAACCAAAAGCAAGGAGAACTCCCCCACTGATCATACTCAAAATTTGCAGAAATCCAAAGAGGTCCAAATAAGCGGCAAGTTGACCCAAAACCCAACCTAAAAGCGCGTAAACAGCCAGTCTACCGAAATGATAAAAACCAAAAGCGAACCACTGTTGTTGAACTGGTAAATGCTTAACCGGCAACAAACCCATCAAAGGCCCACACATCCCCAAACAGTGCAAGGTGCTGGTCAACCCTAGCGTTATGGCCACCCAAAGGAAATTCATGGTTTGAAATAAAATTCTCGTTTCTGTTGGTATTCTTTCCCTCCAGCTTCCCCACTTATGACAACTTCATAGACGCCTTTTTGAAAGTGGTTTTCTGGTATAATTAACAATCCATCTTTCATGGAGTAATCTAGATCCAAAGCCCGGTTATTCGGTCGATAAAACTGCACCCGCGTTTCGCTTTCCAATGCATTGTCCACAACGATTTTAACACTGTTGTTGGATTGCGAAACGTGGAATGCAGCCAACTCTTCTCCCCTTTTCTGAGCTTCCAATGTATGCTCAAATTGAATCTCTTGTTGGTAGTAATCATCACTTACCAAATCAACTTTTGTTCGCATCATAATGGTTGCCAGCGTGACAATAAAAACGATGAAAACGCTCAATGCTAATGCTATTCCTTTTCCCCAGTTCATACCTATAATATTGGTCCAATAAATTTTGTTTTGACTCGCTCGATGACCTCTCCATTCCCCAATACCTCGGTATAAAAGACCATCTGAGACCCCTTCATTTTTAGCATTGGCAACTCCAGGATAAAACGAGATTTCAATTGACTTTCTGGTTTAAGTGTCATGTCCTTGTTAATGGGAATAATTCGTGCGTCTCCTCCTCCCTCAATGCGCAATTCAAGTTGATAGGTTTCATCCCGTTTGTTTAAAACCGATAATTCGAAAAAGTTTTGGATTTTCCCCTTGGTGATTTTATGAGTCGTACCGCGCATACGAATGATGGTTGAATCGAAATCGCGACGGGTAATAACAGCCGTAACAACTGCTCCAACCAAAAAAACCAACAATAAAGTATATGATTTCACACGTGCTGTCCATTGGAATGGTGTTCGATTTTTAATCCCATTTTCGGAAACAAATCGAATCAGTCCTTTTTTCAAATCAACAGCCTCCATCATGTGGTCACATGCATCGATGCAGGCCGTGCAATTCACACATTCTAGTTGCGTTCCGTTGCGAATATCAATCCCGGTTGGACAAACATCTACACATTGGTGGCAATCGATGCAGTCTCCTTTTCCTACTTTACTTCTATCCTCACCTTTTTTGAATTTCCCTCTTCCTTCTCCTCTCTTATAGTCGTAAGCAACCACCATGGAGTTTTGATCCAATAGTACGCCCTGTAGTCGACCATAGGGACAAATAGTCGTACAAACCTGTTCTCTCAAATGAGCAAAAACAAAGAAGAAAACAGTAGTAAAAATGAGAATCGCTAGAAAACCGCCGAGGTGCGTGCTCAAGGGATCCATTTGAATTTCCCACAATGCCTTGGAACCGATAATATAGGCGAGAAAAGTATTTGCGATGAGGAAAGAGATGATCCAGAAGATCACGTATTTCGAACCTTTTTTCAACATTTTCTCTCGGTTCCAAGGCTGCTTTTTCAGTCGTTTTTGATGGGATGCATCGCCTTCTATCCAATATTCGATTCGTCTAAAGACCATTTCCATGAAGATGGTTTGCGGACACATCCAGCCACAAAACAATCGTCCGAAAATGATGGTGAATAGAATGATGAATACAATTCCAGCGATTAGGGCTAGGGCAAAAATCCATAAGTCTTGCGGCCAAAACACCTTGCCGAACAAAATGAACTTTCGGTCGAGAATATTAAAAAGCAACAACTGTTTTCCGTTGATGCGGATATGGGGAGCCGCGAAGAGAAAACCCAACAAGAGATAACTTACCCACTTTCGGTAATCGTAGAACTTCCCGTGAGGTTTTTTGGGATAAACCCAAACCCTTTTCCCGTCCTGATCTACGGTGGATATTTTATCTCTGTAATTGGTCGCTTCCATCCTACTCTTCGATGATTGTTCCTTCTGTTTCTTTTCCTTGCACTTCTGGCATACTCAAAATGAAAGATGCCACTTGTTGGGTTTGAATTGGGTTCAATTTCCCAATGTGCTCTGGCATACCGTTAGCTGTACCGTACTTGATAGTTTTGAAAAGGTCTTTCACATCGTAGCCGTAGATCCAATTTTTATCTGTTAGATTCGGACCAATGTTCCCCCCTCCATTTTCGGTATGACAAGAAACACAGTTCGCTTGGAAGACATTTGCACCAGCTTTTAAATCAGCTGATTCGGTCATGAGTGTGGCAGTGTTTTCATCAACATTCATTGCTTTAGCTTCCAAGTAGGCATCCACTTCCTCTTGTTTCGCGGCCATGTCTTTTTGATAGGCAGCTTCTTGTAAATCACCGGTTCCAAGGACATGATAATTGAACAAATACACGATGGCGAATAGAATACAGACATAAAAACCATACAGCCACCAAGGCGGTAAATTGTTATCCAATTCTTGAATCCCATCGTATTCGTGGTCCAACAATATTTTGCTTTCCTCCTCTATCGGAACAGCGTCCGTCATGGCTTGGTAAAAACGTGCACCCATCGTCGGTTCCTCAATGGTTGCTGGGTCTTCTTTTTGAGGATAAGCCATAAAAAACAGCTGATTGAACATCTTTTTCATGTAGAATAACACTCCCAAAAGCACAATATTGAGCGTGAAAAGCATGTACAAATCCGTCTTTTCCACCAACAACCAAGGCTGATCAATTAGTGCCTCTGGACCAGAGTTGAGCTCCATCGCATAGGTTTGTCCACTCCACCCAAATACACCAACCAAGAGAATCAAACCAAGAGCATCTCCTGCTTTTTTCTTCAAGGCATTCAAGAAAGATGGTGTTTTCATCAAAGCAGAAGTACTTTGATTCACCATGAAAATGCTCAACAGTAGAATCGCTGTTAGAAAAACAGAGGCGTAAAACATCCATAAATTGTCTTTGTAATTAGGAGTTATATTCACGGGTGACAATGATTCCACCTTCGTCTCAACTGGAGGTTGATAATTATCGACATAGGCCAAGATCGCATCCACATGTTCCGGAGTAACATCTTGAGGAGACATCTCCGTTTTGGAAAATTCTTTGACCTCCATGGCCAATTGACTTTTTCCGGAGGCGATTAAATTTTGGGGATTTTTCACCCAGCTGTATAGGTTTTCCAATTCACCAGCATCCTCCCATTTTTGTCGAACTCCCTTCAGCCATGGTCCCGTAGAATGCTTGTTGACCAAGTGACAAGTGTTGCATTTAGACTTGAACAAGCCTTCTCCATCCTGTGCCTGCACTCCGTTTACAAAGGCAAGAATGACTGTTAGTATAGCAAGACGTTTCATTGTTCTGAGTTTTTAGCGTTTGTCAATTCATCGGCCTCGAATGGCAAGTGACCGACTTTTTCAATCTTATTTTTCCCCATAGAGAAGGTGAAATACAACACCCCTGCGAAGAAGACCACAAACAAGAGAAGTGAGAATATTGGGTACCATTCTATCCCTTGAATGCTGGACATATTTTGTGAAACGAATCGTAACATGGCTATTTCTTTTCTTTTTTAATATCTGTTCCCAAGCGCTGTAAATAGGCAATTAATGCTGTTATTTCCTTGGCTTGTATTTCTTTGACCAAGGCTTTTTGATCCACATTTTCCAAGACCTCTTTTTCCATATTGGCGACAATGTCTGCAGCAATCTCATAGGCTTGTTTGTCCAAATCGGCTTTGGCTTTTTGGTCGTAACCATCTGGGTACGGAACCCCTAACTTCTGCATGGCGCGGATTTTCTTTTCAAGCAGACTCACATCCAAATCGTCCTCTCGAAGCCAAGTGTAAGCTGGCATAATCGAACCTGTAGAAACATCCTTCGGTCGAATCATGTGTTCGTAATGCCACTTATTATTTCGCACTCCTCCCTCACGCGCCAGGTCAGGTCCCGTTCGTTTGGAACCCCATTGGAACGGGTGATCGTATACAAACTCCCCTGCTTTTGAATACTCTCCATAGCGAACCGTTTCGAAACGCAAAGGGCGAATCATCTGCGAGTGACAGTTGTAACAACCTTCGCGGATGTATATATCACGCCCTTCTAGTTCCAGTGGTGTATAGGGTTGGACGGAGGATATCGTTTTGATATTACTTTTCACGAGCATGGTTGGTATGATTTCGACAATACCACCGATGGCTACAGCAATGATGGATAGGATCATGAACTGTACCGGACGTCTTTCCAAAAGTCTATGAAAACCTTCTCCTTTGTGCGCTTTCACTTGTACCAATGCCGGAGCTTGAGCTGGCTCATTGTCTTGGAAAGCACCTCTGCGAGATGTTTTCACCAAGTTGTAGAACATCATCACTGCCCCTGACAAGAACAACAATCCTCCCAAAGAACGAAGCAAGAAGAAAGGTCTTAGAGCCGTTACCGTATCCAAGAAATCCGTATTAACAAGCGTTCCATCTGGGTTGAAATCTTGCCACATCAAACCTTGCATGAAACCTGCGATATACATGGGAATCGCATAAAGAATAATCCCCAAAGTCGCAATCCAGAAGTGTTGATTGGCCATCTTTTTGGAGTATAATTCGGTGCGGAACATCTTTGGAAACAACCAGTACAATAAACCGAAAGTCATCATACCATTCCACCCTAAACCTCCTACATGGACGTGGGCAATGGTCCAATCAGTGAAGTGAGAAATCATGTTCACATTTTTCAAAGACAGCATCGGACCTTCGAATGTTGCCATACCGTAACAGGTTAGGGCTACGACCATGAACTTCAACATTACGTCGTCCCGAACGCGATCCCAAGCACCACGTAACGTCAGCAAACCATTCAGCATTCCTCCCCAAGATGGAGCGATGAGCATCACAGAGAAAACAACCCCTAAACTCTGCGCCCAGTCAGGCAAAGAAGAATACAACAAATGGTGAGGTCCAGCCCAGATGTAAATGAAAATCAATGCCCAGAAGTGAATGATGGAAAGGCGATAAGAATACACGGGACGCTGTGCTGCCTTTGGAACGAAATAGTACATCAATCCCAAATAGGGCGTCGTCAAGAAAAAGGCAACAGCATTGTGGCCGTACCACCATTGAACCAAGGCATCTTGCACACCAGCGTACCAAGAGTAGCTTTTAAAGAAGGAAACCGGAAGCTCGAATGAATTGAAAATATGTAGAATGGCTACCGTTACGAAGGTGGCAATATAGAACCAGATTGCTACGTATAAATGCTGAACTCGGCGCTTCAAAATCGTAGCGAACATGTTCCATCCAAAGACTACCCACATAATGGCAATAAGAATATCAATCCACCATTCTAGCTCTGCATATTCCTTAGAAGTGGTAATACCAAATGGCAGTGTCAAAACAGCACAAACAATAATAAACTGCCATCCCCAAAAGTTGATATTGCTGAGTTTATCACTCCACATTCTCGATTTGAGAAGTCGCTGTAAGGAATAGTAAACTCCCATGAATTTTCCATTTCCAACAAATGCAAAAATCACTGCGTTAGTGTGCAGTGGACGAATGCGTCCAAAGGACAAGAAAGAAAATCCCAAGTAGTCGTTAAAAAATTCGGGGAAAGCCAATTGCAGTGCAGCAATCAGTCCTACCAACATCCCCGTAATCCCCCAAATAATGGTGGCGTAGGCAAAGCGCTTTACAATCTTGTTGTCGTAGCTAAATTGTTCCATTTCCATGATTAACCTTTTTTTGAATCTGTTTTTTCGTCGTCGAACAACATGCGAATCGAGGGTGTGTAGTCGTCATCGAACTGATTGTTCTTGGTTGCCCAGAAAAAACTTCCCAGGAAAAAGAGCGCAATCAGCAAACTCACAACCAGCATTAAATAGATTATTCCCATGATCCAAAGGTCAGCAGGATGCAAGGCAGAAACTATGAGTTGTAAAAGGTGAAAAACTGATTTAGATCAGGTTTTTGAAAACCGGCTTATTTCAAACGTTTGGGGAGAAATAGTTGAAAGAAAAGGGTGCTGATTAAGACAATGGTCAATGAGCTCAAAGGCATGAGTATCGCCGCGAACAAGGGGGTCAGATATCCCGAAATCGCCACGATTAAACCAAGGGTGTTATAAGTGATTGAAAATCCAAAACACCAATAAAGCATGCGTTTGGCATATGCAGAAAGTCCGAAAAATTGATTCAGATGTACGAGCTGATCGGCTTGTAGGATACCTTTAGAAGAAGGAGTGAATCGAAATTCGTCCTCCGAAATGGCAATCCCAACATTTGCTTGGTTCAAAGCGCCGATATCGTTTAAACCATCCCCTATCATCAAAACCTTTTGGTCTTTGGCCTGTAATTGATCGATATAGTTTTTATTATCCGTTGTATTTTTCTCAAAATGGATTTGTGTCCCTATTGGTACAAGCTCCTGTAAAGCTTCTAAATCTCGATTGGTATCACCCGACAAAATATGGAGTTCGTAGTTCTTCAATTTCTTCAAACCATCTTTCAAACCCGAACGAAATACCGAATGAAAAACAAAAAGACCAAGACTCTTCCCTTCTACTCCAAAATGCAGCCCGCTTTCTCCTTTTTCCCCGCAGACAAACGATTTCGAACCGAGCTTCCAAGTTTTTCCATCCGCTTCGCAAGAAACACCTTGTCCACTTTGTTCTTTGAAATCATCTGCAAGACTGTCGTCTAAATCCGAATTCTTGAAATACTGCCTCCAGGCTATTTTGGCATACGGGTGACTACTATTCAAAAGCAAATAAGCAAGAATTCCCTCCTCCTTTTCGGACCAACTTTCTCCAACCCAATCCACTTGTGCATCCAATTGAGTTAAGGTTCCGGTTTTATCAAATACAATATGTTGGATGTCTTGTAGCTCCTCAACCACCAAACTATTTCTCAGAAAAAGTCCTTTTCTTCCCATCCTGGTCATGGCATTTCCTAGCACAAATGGTCGACTCAAGGCCAATGCACATGGACAAGCCACAATTAATACGGAAACGACCGTGCTCAGCGCTTTACTTATATCCATGATGGTCCAAGCAATTCCCGTCGCGAGTGAAATGACGAGTACGGCCAAAGTGAAATAGATCGCCAGTTGATCAGAAGGCTTCCCGTCTTTCTCCGTTTGTTTCCAGAGGTTTACCAACTGACTTCTTTCGGTTCTCTTCAAGCACTTCATTTTCACCTCAGAACCTACCAATTTCCCTCCAGCGTATAGCAGATCTCCACGTTTCTTAGTAGTCCATTCAGATTCTCCTGTAATGAATGAGTAGTCGAATTGAGCTTCTTCGTCCAATAATTCCGCATCACAAGGCAAGATTTCCTCATTTCTAAGCACTAAGGTGTCCCCTTCATTTAGTTCCTCCAAGGTCACCAAAATACGTTCGCCCTTCTCCCATTTGTACACGGCCACCGGAAAGAAGTTTGAATAATCTCTTTCAAAATTTAAGGACGCATACGATCTATTTTGAAACCATTTTCCAATCAATAAAAAGAAGATAAAACCAGCAAACGAGTCGAGATAGCCGGGACCTTCACCCTGTATGACCGAAAGCAAACTTTTACCGTAAAGCGCCAGAATTCCAATAGAAATGGGAACATCTAAATTGACACTTTTGTGCTGTACCGCTTTCCAACCGCTCTTCAAATAATCTTGTGCCGAAAAGAAGAAAACGGGAAGAGAAACAAGCAGGCTCAACATCGTTGTAAACCATCTGATTTCTGGATTATCGGATTCAATTCCCAAGTAGTCGGGAACGGACCACAGCATAATGCTTCCAAAGGCGAATCCTGCGATACCTATTTGATAGATAAACCTTTTTTTCTCCTGTTTATTTTGTTCCTTTTTGCTTCCAAAGTGAGGAACATAACCAATGCTCTGCAGGAGTTCAGCAAGCTTCGAAAAACACAGTTCATTTGAATTGAAGCGAATGGTGGCTTCCTTTCGTAAAAAATGAACCTGACAACTCAAAATTGCCGAATTGATTTTGTTCAGGTTCTCCAATAAATAAACGCAAGAAGAACAATGTATGCTTGGAAGAGAAATGGTCACTTGTACGATGTCGCCTTCCCTAAACTGAACAATTTTCTCTTGAAATTGAGCCAATTCGAGAAAGTCGAATTTCCCTTTAAAAGCCTCTTTTGGTCGCTGACCTGCCTCCTTTTCTAAATCATAGAAAGCCGATAAATCATTATCCTTCAACAAGGTATAAACCGAAGCACATCCTTTGCAACAAAAGGAATGACCATCGGATTCAATTATCTTTCCCTCTAATGGTTCAGAACAATGATAACAGGCTTCTTCCATTAAATCGTTTTTGAAAAGCGCGGTATATCATCAAATATTTCCATTAAGTATGGATCGAAAACCATGGCAATGTTTCGCACGAAAGGTAAACCCGTTTCTGTTACTCGAATCTTTTTCCCGACCAATTCCATTAAACCATCTCCCAAAAGTCCTATTGATCTCTCTTCAAACTTTGGATAAAGTTCCATCAATTCGTCTGGAATCGTTCCTTCAAAATGACACATGATGTCCATGATTAATTTACGAGTCGCTAGTTCTTGGGAAGTCAACAAATGTCCATTATAGGTTGGGAATTCATTCGAAATGATTTTCTCTTGATAGGCTTCTAAGTTCTTCTCATTTTGATGATAGGCCGATCCCATATCGGAAATCGCTGACATTCCTAATCCAATTAATCCAGCCGTATCCTGAGTGGTATATCCCATGAAATTTCGGTGCAACTTTTTGGCTTTAAAAGCCAGGGCAAGTTTATCAGTAGGCAGCGCAAAATGGTCCATTCCTGTTTCAATATAACCTACATGCAAGAGCCTCTCTTTTGCCTCTTCGTACATTCTTCGCTTAAGGTTTGCGGAGGGCAAATCAGCCTCGTCGTAGCCTCTTTGACCAGTCCCCATCACCCAAGGACCATGCGCATAACTGTATAGAGCAATGCGTTCCGGCTTCAGAGTCAAGGTCTTATCAATGGTATCGTGAATGTCGTCTAACGTTTGAAAAGGGAGACCATACACCAAATCATGACTAATTGAGGTATATCCAAAACGACGAGCAGCATTGTGAACCTTTTGAACGGTACTGAATGGTTGTTTTCTGTTGATCGCCTTTTGAACCGATGGACTGTAGGATTGAATTCCCAAGCTCATTCTTCTAAATCCTAAATTATAGAGCATTCGAAGGTGTTCATCACTTGTATTGTTCGGATGGCCTTCAAAACTCAACTCACAAGAATCCGTTCGATCCCTCAAAAGATCACTTAAAAAGGTTGCCAACAAAGTAGGATCAAAAAAAGTAGGCGTCCCTCCACCAAGGTGTAATTCAGCGATACGAAGTTCATTATCAAACAATTGCTGGTACTGCTTCCATTCCATTCTCAATGTTTCCAAATATGGAAGTTCAACCGCATGGTTCTTTGTGATGCGTTTGTGACAACCACAAAAAGTGCAGAGAAACTCACAAAAGGGCAAATGGATGTATACAGAAACCCGCTTATCGCTTGAAAGTGTCTCCTGCATTCGATCGAAATACTCTTCTTGTGTAAAATTTGAAAATTTCCAATGAGGTACCGCTGGGTAAGAGGTATAGCGCGGCCCTGGAATATTGTATTTATGGAGTAAAGAATGTGTGTAAACGTTCATCTTTCAAAACTAATCCCTTGGGAATAGGTAAAAAATGATGTAAATCAGGTTTTATACTAAGATTCATTTATGTAAATTTGAGAATCGATTGGAAGAAATTTAAACATTATGGGAAACATCAATCCTCGTTCCCTGGCTTGCACCACCTGTGACACCAAAGTAACTTCCCTCGTCAACAATTTAAGCCCTGAAGAAACCGAAAAGTTCAGTTCGGCCAAAACATGTAATTATTACAAAAAGCAACAAGGCGTGTTTTTAGAAGGCGCCTTTCCTAGAGGAGTTTTTTGTATTCACGACGGCAAGGTTAAAGTGTTCAGAAGAGGCGAAATGGGAAAGGAACAAATCATTCACATTGCCACTCGTGGTGAAATTTTAGGTTACCGTGCCTTGTTTGGAGATGAGCCATATAACGTTAGTGCCGAAACTTTAGAAGAATCACATATCTGCTACGTACCACGTGAAGATTTTTTAGACATGCTTGACCACAACATGACCCTGCGTCACGCCATCATGAAGGAGCTGTCAAAAGAACTTAGTTTGCGCACAACGATGATTACCAACATGGCACAAAAAAGTGTTCGAGAACGATTGGCATTTAGTCTGGTGTTTTTGCAAAACATTTATGAAAACGAACCGATTAAATTGAGCCGTGAAGACATGGCCAATTTTGTTGGAACGGCTACAGAAACCTTGATTCGATTGATAACAGAGTTCAAGGAGGACGGGTACATCGAATCACAAGGAAGAAAAATCCAAGTAATCAATAAAGAAGGATTGATTCGACTAGCCGGCAAGTAAATCCAAGGAATATTGTTCAAAATTTTGAATGATTTTGTCTACAAAAGTTGAAAAATTGGTGGTGTGTTTACCCGTTTTACCAAAAGGCAAATTGGCACCACTTTCTCTTCCTTCAATCTTGGCTAGAAAGAAAACCTGACGGACGGTCATCAACCATTCCCTTTGTATCGACATAAAAGGTGGTAAATCCTGCCGATTCAGTAAGGTTCGCTCAAAATCGGATACGATAAAAAATTCGAGCGTATATGGCCAACACCGGTCTACCGCCCTTTGCAATTGAACACGGGTACAAAAAGGTTGATTAGCCAACCAAAGGAGTGATTCTGTGGAGCGAGAAAGTCGATCTGTTAGTCTGTTCAAATACTGAAGTGCAAAATCATAGAACACACCGTTCGAATTGTCCAACCACAAGGTGCACAATACATGACAATATGAATCCAAAAGAAAACTGCGAACGACCAAATCGAAACCATTATCGGTAGGGAATTCTACCAAACACAGATTCCTGGTTTCGTGCGACTGCCTGTTACGAAAGGTTTGCAAAATGCTTTCATTGTCGCTCCCGAGGTTTAC
The DNA here is from genome assembly GCA_025210175.1 of Crocinitomicaceae bacterium. Taxonomy (GTDB): domain Bacteria; phylum Bacteroidota; class Bacteroidia; order Flavobacteriales_D; family Crocinitomicaceae; genus UBA2040. Next base: position 18,194 of record JAOASF010000036.1, read on the forward strand.
GTCTCGATACAATTCTCTAGCAAAACCAAGGTATTCCGCACCAATTAACCCGAGAGGAAGATTTCCTAGTTTCGATTTCCAATTCGTTTGGTTATCCAAAAGTTGCAGGCCCAAGAACAAATGTGAATCGGCCAAATACAACAAATATCTTTCCCTTGCTTTCATCTTCTTTAGTTGGTTTTATTGTCGTTTTCTGCTTTTACAAAATTCCTTAAGTTTTGTGGGTTTAAAAATGAGTCCAGCCGACTTAAAAACTGATTATTGTCAGGTTTAAAGACCGTTATGTGAGGTGAGGTCCCGGTTTCCCGAGACCTCGTCGACTTACTGTTTTGGTCGACTTCACCTAACATTTTTAGGAGGTTAGTGGTTTATGACCTAGGTGGGCTTTGATCGTTGGTGAGGATCGAGCGCCCATCGGCTCTGACTTATTTCTTGTTTTTTCATCTCTTTATTTCTTTCCTTTTTCTAGTAGTAAGTTCATCATTTTACTATGCTTATCATAGGATGTGACTCATGGTAAAAACTGATATTAATCACTTTCATGCAGTGGTCTATAAACGAAGAAAGCCCCTGTATACATACAGAGGCATCTCTTCAAGGAAAATCTATTTCGGTGTAACTTTTATTATAACCAACGACTTTGATCCATATTGATAGATAGAGCTTTTCGGACTATCCTTTATTTTTTCACCACCTTATCCGTAAAGGCAACGCGTCCATTTTCTATCAACTGTACTACGTACATTCCTGACTCAATTTGCGATAAATCAATCATTTCCAGACTTTCGACCACCACCCGATCAATCAACACCTGCCCATTCAAATCGAGCAAAAGAATTCGGTTGGCCGAAGCGTTTTGGTCCGCTATTTTCACGAAGAGCTTTTCGGAGGTTGGATTAGGAAATAGCACGGTTTCAGTCGTTTTATCGCAACCAATTTTTTGGAGGCCGTGATAAGTAAACTCACCGTTATAATCAGTTTGTTTTAAGCGCAAGTATTCAGCAAAACCAAGGTCTGTAGCACGACGAACAATACGAGAATAATTCGTTGGATTGGCTGTTGTACCGGCTCCTTTCACCGTTTCTAAGGCAGAAAAATGAATGCCGTCTGAACTCGATTCCAAGGTAAAGAAATCGTTGTTGGTTTCGTGAGTAGTTCGCCAATCGATTCGCATTTGATCCTCCTCTAAGCATTCCACTTCAATATAGTCTAGATCAATATCCAGAGTCAAACAATTTACCTCATCCGAAATGACAATGGAAACAGAATCACGACAACTTTCTCCGTCCTCTACTACCGCAACATAGGTTCCATTTGCCAAGCCCCCAAAAGTGTTGGAAGCCTGAAAACTCGAACCGCCGTTGATCGAATACTGGTAAGTAGGTGTACAACCTCCCGATGTTAGTGTAATGGTACCGTTGTCTACACCACAACTTGGGTCCGTAAATGCAGTTGCACTCAACTCGTCGCAGGTATGGCAGTCCGTTGAAAAATACAAAGCATCGATGTAGTGGCCGTAGTAATCGGTTACCAGATTGGTGGAACTATTTATTTGAAAATTGGAACTAGTTTGTCCAGCCGCGATGGTAGGATTAGAAGCTGCAAATTCATAAAAATTGTGATAGGCATTACCTGTTCCGGAAGTAGTGACTCCTGCAATGTTTCGAGTAACGGTATTGGAATTGGCCAATCCTCGCTGCATATCGCTGAAAACGCTGAAAGCAACTGTTGACAAAGGTGTACCACAAACAGCAGGATAGGTCATGGTATGAGCAGGAGTAACACCTGAATTTGAAGGACCACCGAGTAGGACCCCATCGTCTATATACAAATTCCCCTGAGCGCCGTTGTACGGATCTCTATAAATAACCATCAAGGTAGCACCATCTATGGCTCTGATGGTATTTGCAACAGATGCCCCTCCGCTATTGGTAAAAGTGAGGGAATAACTACCATTTTTGGTTGTGGCATTTTGAATAAAGGTAGTGAGGTCTAATCTCAACAAACGCGTTTCAGTCTCGGACCATCCTTTCTGTTCGCCTACACCCACCGTTGGCATGATACCCAAGTTGGTCGCCGTACCTCCTGGAGGAGTAATCGTGGCTGTTAAATCGCCTATTGACGAAGTCCAAGCCACTACGACCCACAAATAGGCTTGATCAATGGTGGAGGTGGCCGGGATGGACGATACGGTCATTGCCACCGGAAAAGTGGTGCTGGCCCCTTGCGGAGTGGAACGCCTTGTAATCAACAAAGAAGTCATTGTAAACCCAAGCCCACAAGCGGTTTTGGCATAAATCTGTCCGTGTTGGTTATTCCCGTTTTTGGGAATAATGGAGGAAAGTGCGGTATCGAGAAAGGTGGCGTTTTGGGTGGGCAAATTGGTTGCAGCGGAGGTTAAACTTCCCTCTTGTCCAAAACTAAAAAAACAAAAAAAGGCTACGGAAATAAAGGCGAGTGATCTCATGTGGCTACAGTGAATGTTTTTGGAAGTAATAACACTACTTCCGTTTGATTCGGTTCCCCTATTTTATAAACTTATGTTAAGCAATCCAAGAAATGAAAGCCTGATTTACAAGGGGATTACGTTGCTTTGTCTCAAAGGAAATATTGTGCGCGCATCATCTAGCAAAACGCCTAAAAATCTCTAGAAAGACCGAGAAAACCTTTTCTTCGACAATGAAAATTTGTAGTTGATTCCAAAATGAAGTCGTCGTAATTCATCCCAGTGAAGTGGCCATTTTTGCCTATCTCAAAACGGGTCTACTTTTTGCATAAATGTGGAAAAAGAAGAAATAGATTCTGTTCATTTTTATTTTTTCCTATTTATTCAAACAAAAAAAAGCCTCCGTCAATTGACGAAGGCCTCTTTCTAAAATGTATGTCTATTTCTTAGTTTGCTGACAAGTATTCAGCAACACCTTCGAAAGTAGCTTTCATTCCTGCTTCACCTTTGTTCCAGTTAGCTGGACAAACCTCTCCATTGTTTTCGAAGAACTGCAAAGCGTCTACCATACGTAGTGCCTCATCAACGTTTCTTCCCAATGGGAACATGTTTACCAATTGGTGCATAACGGTACCTTCTTTGTCGATCAAGAACAATCCACGGTAAGCAATCATTGGTCCGTTAGCAACCATTTTACCTTCCATGTCGAAATCGTACTCTCCAGCCAATACTCCAAATGCCTCAGAGATTGTTTTCGCTGAATCCGCAACGATTGGGTATTTCACACCTTCGATTCCTCCTTTGTTCTTTGGTGTTTGCAACCAAGCCCAGTGAGACTCTTCAGTGTCTGTTGAACAAGCAACAACCTTTACCCCTCTTGCTTCGAATTCTTCCAATTTTGATTGGAAAGCGTGCAATTCAGAAGGACATACGAACGTGAAATCTTTCGGGTAAAAGAAGAACAATACGTGGTTTTTTCCGATGTATTGATCCAAAGAGAAGTTCTCAACGATTTCGTGACCATTTACTACAGCTGGAGCTGAGAAAGATGGAGCTTTTTTTCCTACTAATACACTCATTTTATCTATGATTTGTTATGTTTTCTGGTTGCAAAAGTACAGTTTCTCTTTGGATGGTTTGGTTTCAGAATTATTAAGATTTCATAAAGTAAATCTATGGGTTATAGATTTTATCGATAATAAGATACATTCAAACAAAAAATAAACTAACAAGATAGTTAACTTAACACCATCATAAAAATGGTCTATTTTCAATCAAAACAGTTTTACACTGGGTTGAAAATTGATTTATATCAATTAATTGATTATCAGACCAAATTAACGCAACAAATTGAATCCTAGCAGGAAATAAAGTAATATGTTTACAGAACTTATTCTACCCTATTCGATTTGGTTAATTAGTTTATAAATTTTCTAGATTCAAGTACGTTTGGATTTAGCTTGCTCACTTCCTATGAATGAAATGTTGAAGCACATTCGTTCCCTTAGTTTTTTGAAGCTGTATGGGATTTTTCTAGGGATAATTTGGCTGAACACCCCATGTTTGGCTCAACCTGTGTGGCATACAAGCGACCAACAGGATAATACAGCTCAAAACTCCACCTCTTGGTCTGTAAACGTTCCCACCAACCTATCTGCCGGCAACCTGATTCTTTTGGTTCTATCCACCCAGGAAAGTGCAAGTACGGATGTTACAGGCTTTACTGTACCCACTGGCTTCATTAAAATTGTTCACGAGCACGATGCTAGCTCTACCTCTCGCCCCGAAGTTGCGGCTTTCTATAAAATTTCGGATGGAACAGAAACCGGGACATTTAGTGGTACGGTCACAAATAATGGTTCATCGCCAAGATGGAAAGCTGTAGTAACCCGCATCACCAATTTCGATCCTTCCTCTCCCATAGGGGATATCAAGGAAGCCAACTCAGGTTCCAGTTCAGTTCAGTCTTTAACCCTTCCCGCTGTAAATAGAACAGCTGTATCAAGTCTCGTGGTTGCGATTAGAAACGTTCGACGTTCAACCAGCTCAGACAATGTCCCTACGGGTATGACGGCGCAATTCTCTCTGGATGGCAACGGGGGAAACGATGGAAACAACCGAAACTGTGATTTTCAGGGCGCTACCCAGACCTATACCACAACCGGTAGCACGGGTAACAAAACCTTCACGTGGTCGGGCGACGCGCGATCGGCTGGTGTGATGTTCGTTATAAATGGTTGCAATGCCATTACCACACCAACTTTTATTTTGGGATCGAGTTCTACGCGTTGCAAATCTGCTGGTACGGTTACGTATTCGGCAAGTTCGACCAATGCTTCCTCCATTGTTTACAGTTTGAATAGCACCAGTTTGGCAGCAGGAAACACCATCAACTCCTCTACAGGTCAAGTTACCTATACCAATACTTTTTCTGGCACCTCTACCATTACGGCTACAGCTTACGGTTGTGGAGGTCCCTTAACGGCAACGCATACCGTCACCACCACCTCCTTTGAAGCCTATCCACTCTATGGCACTGTTCACCAACGTTGTCAAGAGAGTGAAGCCAGAAGCTATGGTATATACACGAGCAATGCTGATAGCGTTGTCTATACCCTCGACAACGAATCCATTATCACCGGACTTTTTATCAATCGAGACATTGGGTCCATTGAGTTCCCTTATACCTATGCCGATACCGCCATTGTTACTGCCACTGCCTATGGATGCGGAACAAGTATTGAAATCATTCAAACCATTTATACCGATAATTTGGTGGTAGAGGATGATAAAATGAATTTAGAACAAGATGAAATTGGCGTAATCAATGTATTGAGCAATGACGATTGTGATATTGATGTCAACACACTTTCTATTTCAACACCTCCTGTAAACGGAACTGCATTGGTCAATACCTCGACTGGGGAGATAACCTATACACCGAATGCCTCTTATGGCGGGCTAGATAGTTTAACTTATCGCATCTGTAGAACTCAAAATCCGACCGTGTGCGAAACAGCCAAGGTATACTTTAACGTTATCAACACCTTCATCGACAATTACTTCAATTTTACGAGTTCCAACTGTCAACGCGTATTGAATGACCTATCCGATTTTGATGTCATCCAGAAATACGAAACCACCGAAAACATTTCGCTCTATACCAATCCCTTGGTAGCAGATTTGGATGGAGACGGAGATGTGGAAATTGTCGTGATGAGTTCAACCAACTTGAGTACATCGAGTCCTCGTTCAAGTCAAAACATCCGCATATTTGATGGTACAACAGGTGCCTTTCAAAGATTGATAAACACTCCTTTTATGAGTTGGGAGGGCCCTACTCCTATCTGTTTGGGTGACTTAGATGGCGATGGTGATGTAGAAATCATAATTGCGTCTCTTTATACCAGAAATGGTACGAGCGATCAAAAGTTTCTTTATTGCTACGATCACCTCGGCAATCAGCTTTGGAAATCCAATTCCACCTACGGAGCTCACGTAACCAATGGTAGTGCTTCGGCCTTAGGTCTAGCCGACTTCAATGGCGATGGAATTCCAGAAGTTTATGTCTACAATGAAATTTTCAATGCACTTACAGGAGTTAAACTGTGCAGTGGTGGAGCCAACGGAACAGCAACCAACCGTACCAAGAATACAGTAGAAGTAGCGCTTCCAGTGGCAGCCAACTTGCGTCCGGCCAACGGTTTGGAGTTAGCTTGCGGTAGAACGGTGTATGAAGTAAACATAACCAATACAGCTGGAACCACAGGGAATAGCATGACTGCCATTAACTTCTCCACCTCCAGCACGAAAGATGGGTTTACAGCACTTGCCGATATAAATTTGGATGGCGATTTGGATGTGATTGTGATGCCCAACGACGCTCAATTATATGTTTGGAACCCAAGAACCAATAGCCTTCTTGCATCATATAATTCGGGATCTGGAGAGAGAGGAACATTGTTCGTAGGTGATGTAGACGGAAATGGAACCCCAGATATAGGCTATTGTCGCCCTAATGCGGTGGATATGGTGGCATACAACGGGACCAGCACCTTGAGTTTGTTGTGGACACTTTCCACGACCGACGGTTCTGGTAGAACGGGGCTTACCATGTTTGATTTTAATCAAGATGGTACACAAGAATTAATCTATCGTGATGAAAGTTTGTTGCGAATTTTGGATGGTTCAGGTGGATCACCCATTACCCTACAAAGTTTCGCAGCTACCTCCACAACTGGTGTAGAAGGACCAATCGTAGCAGATGTAGATAACGACGGTGAGGCGGACATCCTTGTTACCTCGGATGGCACCACATCAGACGGCGATTACCACGGTATGGTGGTTGTATTTCAATCGGACCAAAACGCTTGGGCACCAGCAAGAAAAGTTTGGAATCAGTTTGGCTATTACAATGTTCACATCAAGGACGATTATACCATTCCGGCCTCTCAGCCCGATCACGGTGACTCACTTTTTTCAGATAATTCTCGTTGCCCGGAAAGCTTTAACGTTCGCCCACTAAATGCTTTCAACGTACAATCCACCATTTTCAGTGATCAAGGTTGTCCAGTGGCCTACCTTCCCGACATGGAAGTTTCTATTGAATCGATTGAATATGTAGAATCTACCGAAGTGTTGAATATCAACTACGTTCTGATTAATAAATCGGATGCTACCAGCATACCTGCAGGAGTGAACATTTCATTTTTTGTGGGCAATCCCTTGAAAACGAATGCAACCCTCGTTGCTACCGTGCAAACGGCCAATGAGATTCCAGCATACTCCAAGTCTCCATCCACGAATGTTCAAATCAGCGATATTCAAAACTACAGTGAAATCTATGCCATCGCCAATACGGACGGTTCCACGGCTTCGCCTTTCTCTTTCCCATTAGAAGGAATTGAAGAGTGCAATTATTCCAACAATTCCGTTGCATTCTTTGCCTATGAAGGCTCTCCCCTTCCCATCGAGTTGACCGAATTCTTGGCCTTTAGAGAATATGACAAGGTTAGGGTATCATGGAAAACATCCATCGAAATAAATGCCAGTCATTTTTATGTACAACGCAGCAGTGACGGAGAAAAATTCACCAATATTGGCCGAGTTGAGGCTCGTGGAAATTCAACTACAGAAAGCTCTTATTTACTTTTCGACGACCAACCATTGAGTGGACTTTCTTATTACCGTTTGTACCAAGTTGATTTGGATGGTCGATACGACATTTCAGAAGTTAATACAGTACTTTTTGAAGAAGACCAGATACAAGTTTACCCGAATCCTGCAGTGGACTATTTCCAAGTATACAATCCAATAGAAGATGGTCGAATGCAGCTAATTAATCCGCAGGGTCTGCTTATTGGGGATTATGAATTAAAAAAGGGGAGTTCTGAAATCAATGTTATTTCCCTTCCGTGTGGAGTCTATTATTTAAGAATCTCGCTTTCGAATGGGTCAAATTATTCCAAGACGCTGATTAAAAAGTAAGATTGTTTAGGTGGTCGTAGTTCATGCTTGAAATGATTATTGTGGCTCTAGAATTTTGGGGAAGCTCAAATTGAACCTCCAACCTAGTCCCCTGTCTGACGCCATGTAGGCCTCCAAAGGGAAGAGAAAGCACTGCTTTCGAAGACCAAGCGTTAGCGCAGGGAGAAAAAAAGGGTGGGGAAATACTCAAAACTAGACCGAATACTTGGATTTTTCTTTCTGTCTTTTCTCCTCTTTCAAACAATAGACTGCATGCGAAATCTGTTCTCCCACGCCGCTCGTATTTTGTATACCTTCCCCTTCAGTAAAACGAAGAATAGTGAAGCCTAAAGCTTCAAGCCTTTTTTGTCTCCACGCATCGTATTTCGGTTTGAAGTTATGCGAGCAACCATCTATTTCAATGATCAACTTCAATTCTTGACTAAAAAAATCTACGATAAAAATGTCGATAGGTCGCTGTCTTTTGAATTTAGTTCCCATTCGCCCTTTGGATAGGAGTTGTTTCCAAACTCGTTTTTCGGCCTTGGAAAGGGAAAAGTTTCTTAGTTCATGGGCATTCTTTCTCAATAGGGGATTGTAGTAGTTGTAGTTTTTCATGATTGTAGTGTTTACATAGAAGTTCGGGATTTTTTCAGAAAGTTCAAATAGTACCTCCCCCTTAATCCCCCTGTATGAACTCGGGACATGGTATACAGGTGTCCGGACACATGGTATACAGTTTTTAAGTTAAATTAATTCTTCTGATTGGTTTGTCATAATAAAACACCTTGTAGGTTCCATGTTTTCTGGTTTGTTTTACTTCCACATATTCCCCCGTAAAAGCTTTACCAACTCGGAACTCTTTGTTCTTATAGGAAATAATACCACCATCGTGAACCTTTCTCACATTTTTAGGATTTTCATAATATGGTGAATCTATTTTTTCTTTGTAGACTCTTGAGCTGGGTTGATACTTTGTTATCGGAGTTAGCATGCCCAAAGCTTCATGGGGTCTGTAACAATTGTATCGATCTCTCCACCAATTAAATCTTTCTTGGCAATGAAAATAGTCCTGAAAAGACTCGTATTGAAGCAATTCAGCTTTCAAGGTTCGGTGGAATCTCTCTTCTTTCCCTTGAGTTTGTGGATGGTAAGGCTTTCCATGAATAACATCAATTTGAAGTTGAATAAACCACTTCTCAATGGATGAAAATGTCTTTTGTCCATCTTCGCTTAACCGTCCCATAACACCCCATGGAGAACCATTATCAGTTAAGATAGCTTTAGGCAGTCCATAAACATTAAAAATATTAACGAGCCTTTCTTGAACCGTCTTTCCGTTCTCGTTAGGGCAAGCAAAAAGACCAATGTTAAATCGGCTGTGATCGTCAGTTATTGTTAATGGATGACACCTCTTATTATTTAACAGCGCAAAGTGACCTTTAAAATCCATTTGCCATAAATCATTAGGGTTCTCGTGTTCAAAACGTGTCCAGGACTTCGCTGCACGGCTTTTCTCTTCCTGGATGCATCCGTTGCGCTTGAGAATAGAATTAATGGTACTACGTGCTGGCACCTTTTCCAAACTACCCTCGTATTCATTAGTCAATAGCTTTTGAAGCTTCTTTGCCCCCCATTCTCCATTTACAGAAGCCCTTAAAGCTAAAATACGTTCTTCTATCTCCTTTTTGGTTTTTGTTGGACTTGTTTTTGGCTTTCTACTTTGGTTTATAAGTCCTTCCTCACCAAGTTCTTTATATCTAGACACCCATTTATAACCGGTTCTACGACTAATCAAGTACCTCTTACAAAGACTGTGAAAACTTATTGTTCCTTGTTCCGCTAACAAAACAAACTCTAGCTTCTGTTCCATAATCGTTTTTGCATTGAAAGGCATAATTTGTTTTATACCAAGATTACAAAACTGTATACTATGTCCATAGATAAGTGTGTACTATGTCTCCGGTCTATACATCCCTCCCCAAGGAGGGAAATCATAACACAATCTGTCAATTTGTAAATCTGCAATCTGCCAATCAAAAAAAAAAAAAACGACCCAGCTAACCCGAGACGTTTACTATTTATCTAAAATCTAATTCGAATTATCTGACGATCAATTTCGCTGTTTGTGCAGAAGTTGCTCCTTTAACAGTCACCAAGTAAACTCCGGCTTGGAAGTTACTTGCGTCTACCGTGTGAACGCCATTTGCAACTATAGAGCGGTATACCTCTTTACCGTTGATATCAACGATTACCAAAGTTCCCTCTACTTTAGAAGCGATGTTAACCAAAGTTGAAGTTGGGTTCGGGTACATTCCGAAGATGTCCTCTTTTGCCAATTCTTTGATTCCCACATTTCCAGTGTACTCAAATGCTCCCATATCGCGAATGGTATTGAATACCGAACGATTTCTTTGGTCGCGCGTTGTGTCCGCTGGATCACCCATATCGATTCCTACTGATCCTACCAATAAAGCGTGAGATGGAGCAAATCCTCCGTTAGCCAATAGGGTTCCCAACATTGGTGTAACGTCTATCGTATCTCCCATTGCCAAAGTCAAAACATTGTTGTCGTCGTTTTGTACCAAATTGTAACCGCCAGAAGTGAAGTTTCCGTCCAATTCTTGACCCAACATAGCCATGTTATCAGAGAAGATTGAGTTTTTGATCAAGGCAGATCCTCCAGCGTAAACACCACCACCGTTGTTGGTCGTTGTGTTATTGTATACTGTTACAGCATTCAAGCTCAAAGTATCGTTCGAGTAAATACCTCCACCCATGGTTTGAGAAGTGTTCGTAGAAATCGTTGAATGATCAACGCTCATTTCACCTGAGTTGTTAGAGATACCACCACCTGTTCCGGTTCCTGCTTCGTTGTTGGTTACCGCAGAGCGAGAAATAGACATCGTTCCACCTGTGTTGTAGATTCCACCACCGTTCATACCAGCAGTATTGTTATCCACCCACACAAAGTTCAAGTTCATCGTTGAACCACTTTGGTTCCACAAACCTCCTCCAGCAAGTGCTGCAGCGTTTCCTGTTACGTTTACAGAGTCCAAAGAAACCAAGGTTGTGTTTCCAGTAACGTGGATAGCACCACCCGATCCTGGAGCCGGAGTACCCGCACCTCCATCAACATCGTTATCCGTAAGAGCCGATTTTTCAATGATCATGGGTCCGTCGATGATTTCAATAGCACCACCTGCTCTGTTAGCTGAATTAGCTGAAAAAGTAGAGTTCAAGATGTTGATCGTTCCAGCTTTGGACATCAAACCTCCACCTGAACCAGAAATTCCAGTTGCCAAGTTATTGGACACAACAGATTCGTTCACAACAGATACAACACCGCTTACATTGAAGATACCTCCTCCACCTTTGTTGGAAGCCGCACCCTGTGCTGTGTTTGCGTCGATGATACAAGAGTCAATAACCATTGCTCCACTTGCATTCCAGATAGCTCCTCCTTCGGAAGCAGCTGTATTTCCTGTAAAAGTTGACTTCGACAAGAATGAGTTATTTGCTCCTGTAATGTGGATTGCACCACCGTTTCCAGGTGCGCTACCTGTAGTATTGTTGGTCATGGTACATCCGCGAACGGTCAATACACCAGCCGTTGCCGCTGAATTCTCTTCGATAGCACCACCTGCACGCATGGCAGAGTTACCCGTGAATGAGGTTGTATCAACCACCAACACACCCATGTCGTTCAAGATTCCACCTCCTGAACCTGCAGCTCCTGTTGCCGAGTTATTGGTAAGAGCAGAGTTGCGTACAAACAATTGTCCCCCTGCATTGAACAAAGCACCTCCACCTTCGTTGGCAGCAGCACCTTCTGCAGAGTTTCCTGAGAACGTTACATTGTTTACAACCATGATTCCGGTTCCATTCCAGTAAGCACCTCCTTCAAGAGCAGCTGTATTGTTGCTAGCTGTTCCTCCTGTGATAGTCGATGGAGTAGCTCCTGTAATGTGGATTGCTCCACCGTTACCCGGAACTGCCGTAGCCGGAGCTACACCTGCATTGTTCCCGTCAAAATCACAGTTGGTCAACAACAAAGGAGTAGAGCTACCAGAGTTTACCTCAATGGCTCCACCAGCACGATTGGCTTGGTTGTTTGTAAACGAACAACCGTTACCGATCAAAGAAGCATTTGTCGAAACAAAAATGGCTCCTCCTGATCCATTGGCCGCATCGTTGGCAACGTTTCCATCAAATTCACAGTTGGTGACTGTCAATGACCCATTCGCTACCTGAATAGCACCACCATTAGCAGCCAATCCATTTTGGAAATTGAAATTGGAAATGATTACTTGTCCACCTACGATATTGAAAATTCGGCTGGCACCTTGTCCATCTACTGCAGTACCTAAAGCGGTTCCAGTGATGATCAATGTCTTGTTAATGGTAATGGCAGAATCAAGGGCAATTGCTTGAAGAACCAAGGGAGAAACAGTTACTGTACCACCTGGAGGTGTATCTGCAATTTCTTTGCGCAAGGTACCATCGGTACCATTATCTGCATTACTTGTAACCATCTGAGCAAAGGACATAGATCCCAAGCTCGTGGCGGTCAGAAAGAAAGCCAAATTGAATAATTTTCTTTTCATGATAATTGGATTAGATATTTGTATTTGATTTAAGGTTTTCAACCAAACTGATCGGTTAAATTTCAGCGTGGTTAATAATATTTTTTCTCTTTTAGATAATTAGTGACGTAATCTTTGACTCCCATTTCCAGTGTGTGAAATTCTTTGTCATAGCCTGCATTAATGAGCTTTGACATGTCTGCTTCGGTGTAATATTGGTACTTGTCTCGAATATCGATCGGTGTATCGATAAAGGAAATAGAAGGTTTTATTTGCATGCTTTCAAAGGTATTTTCCACGAGGTCCAAAAAGGTGCGAGCGTTTCCTGAACCTAGGTTGTAAATTCCATTGCGAGGCTCTTCTTCCATGAGGAACAAACAGACCTCTACTACATCCTTGACGTAAATAAAGTCGCGTAGTTGCTCTCCGTCCTTGTATGCAGGGTTGTGAGAACGAAACAATTTCATCGCATTGGTTGCTCCAATTTGGTTAAACGCATGAAATACAACACTGGCCATTCGTCCTTTGTGGTACTCATTCGGTCCGTATACGTTAAAGAACTTCAAACCTGCCCAAAAAGGCGGTTCATTCTCCTGTTGCAAGGCCCAGATATCAAAGTCGTTTTTAGAATCGCCATAGGGATTCAAGGGTTTTAAATTGGGAATAACCGAATGATCGTCTTTGTAACCCAACTCGCCCAAACCGTATGTTGCCGCTGAGGAAGCGTAGACCAAGGGTATATTGAATTCAGCACATGCTTTCCAAATTTCTTTTGAATAATTGACATTCAATTCATCGAAAATATCCTTGTCGAATTCAGTGGTATCTGTTCGAGCTCCGAGGTGGTAAATAAAGTCTACCTCTTCTTCAAATTCGCGCAGCCAAGTATGAAAAAGTTGGCGTTCAATTTTGTGTTCAAATTGTTTGCCAGCTAAATTGTCGGCCTTTTCCGTTTTGGTAAAATCGTCCACCAATACAAGGTTGGTATGTCCAGCCTCATTAAGTCTGCTAACCAAACAACTTCCTATAAACCCCGCTGCTCCTGTAACTACAATCATTTTAGAATAATCCGTTTATTTCTGCATCAATCATATTGATAATTTTCCCCAAGTCTTCCTGATTTTCGTGGAAGCGGTTGTTATCGATGTCAATGATCAACAATTTTCCTTTGTCGTACGTCGAAATCCATGCCTCATAGCGCTCATTCAATCGTTTCAAGTAGTCCAATCGAATGCTCTCTTCGTAATCTCTTCCTCGCTGCTGAATGTGATTCACCAAGGTAGGGACACTCGCACGGAGATAAATCAGCAAGTCAGGTGGAGAAACAAAGGAATCCATTAGGTTAAACAAGGAGAAGTAATTTTCGAAATCTCTCGTTGTCATCAAGCCCATGGAATGCAAGTTGGGAGCGAAAATGAAGGCATCTTCATAAATCGTTCTGTCTTGAATAACATTCTTTTGATTTTCCTTGATTTCTTGAATCTGGGTAAAGCGACTGTTCAGATAATAAATCTGAAGATTGAACGACCATCTCTGCATCTCGTCGTAAAAGTCGTTCAAGTATGGATTTTGCTCTACATCTTCGTAGTGCGTATCCCAGTTAAAATGCTTACCCAATAAGTTGGTCAGGGTGGTTTTCCCAGATCCTATATTTCCAGCAATTGCTACGTGCATATTCCGCAAATTTTGAACTGGCTAAGTTAACATAATTGAAGGAACTGTGCATGCTATCCACCTATTTGTACTGGTATTTTGTTAGCTTTTTAGAAGTCTTAACGAAAAGGTTGGGGAATTCAAAACGCATGCTTTCTACACCGATCAATTCGGGGTAAATGGGTCGCGCTTCCTTGCTGGATTGTTCCCATAAAAACAGAGAATTCCCCTGGAGTAGAACCATTTTGTCGCGCAACCAAAAAACCTTCTCACTAATTGGCAGGCTGTAAGAGTCGATTAAAGAACCAAACCGATCGATTACAAAGATTCTATTTTCGTCATCAAGAAGATACAGCTGGTTGTCGATTTCCTTCATTTGCACAATTCGTCCGCAGCGCAAAGTTCCTTTTAGGTTCTCGATGGCCCTTTTTTCGTTGCGTACAAAGTCATGGAAGACCAAAGTCGAATTCACTTCGTCGTAGACCCAAAGCTTATTGGCTTGTGCAGAGGTGCAAAAGAGGGTAACGTACTCGTATCCCAATTCGTTTAAATCGAAGGATTCTTGATGGGAACTGAGGGTGTTATCAGCAACCGAAAGGGTTTGCTGATCCTTGGAAAACAACCAAATGCGCATGCTGCTTTGGCATTCAACCTGTGTGATTCTCCCCAAGGATTTGATGCTTTGCGAATAGCGCTTTTGTCCTGTGGTGTCGTATTTCACCAAAACGTCCTTTTCAATGGCATACAAGTTACCAATAACATCGGCCGTCCACACTACCTCATCCGAAACAGGCAAAGAATAGATTACCTTGAGCGAATCAATCTGAGCAAAGAAGCTACTCGACAGCAATAAAAACAACCCAATCAACCTCATACCCGCACCTGTTGCAAGATTTGATCCAAAAACTCGCGACCATTGTTCAGTCTTGGAATTTTATTCTGTCCACCCAGTTTATCGTGGCGACGCAACCAGTCTTCGAATGTCCCGCGAGGCAAAACATTTACCTTTGGTTCCTTCATGATATAATCGTGGGATCTTTTGGCTTCGTAATCAGAATTCAAACGCATGAGCTCCGTGTCCAGCATGCGAATAAATTGATCCAGATCAGCAGGTAAAACGTCAAACTCAATTGCCCATTCGTGACCTCCCGAATTTTTGTTTTCCATGAACACTGGAGCCGCTGTATAGTCTCGAATTTGTGCACCGGTTTGCGAACTCGCATAGGCGATGGCTTTGTCTGCATTTTCAACGATAAGCTCCTCCCCAAAGGCATTGATGAAGGAACGCGTTCGGCCGGCAATCACAAAGCGATAAGGCTCTTTTTCTGTAAAACGGATGGTATCGCCTATGATGTAACGCCACAAACCCCCATTGGTAGAAATAACCAAGGCGTATTGCTTCCCTACTTCAACCTCCTCTAAGTTTTGCACGACCTTAGAATCCTTTCCTGCATAGTGCTCCATAGGAATAAACTCGTAATAAATGCCATAATCGAGCATCAAAAGCAAAGACGGATTGTCCAACTGATCCTGAATACCAAAAAAACCTTCGCTGGCGTTGTACGATTCCATGTAGTTCACACCCGACTTGTTCATCAGAGCTGCAAACTGATCCTTGTAGGGGGCAAAACTAACTCCACCGTGCATGAAACACTCGAGGTTGGGCCATATATCCGTTATGTAGTCTTTGCCTGTTATATCCAATATGCGCTTCAAAATGACGAGGGTCCACGATGGCACTCCCACCATTAATGCAACATCCTCAGGATAAGCCTCCAAAGCAATGCGCGCAATTTTCTCCTCCCATTCCTCCAGCAGTGCTGTATCTCGAGTAGGCGTGCGTCGAATCTCTGCCCACCACGGCATGTTTTTCATCAACAAAGCTGACAAATCACCCGCATAGGTCTCTTCCGAGAGCTGAATATTCTTGGCACTCCCACCCACCACGAGGTGCTTGTAATTGTACAGTTTGGCGTTTGGGTTGTTCCAGTAATACAGAGCCAACAAATCTTTTCCTCCCCTTTGGTGACAGTCTTCCATAGACTCACGAGTTACCGGAATGTATTTGGATCGATTGGAGGTTGTTCCAGATGACTTGGCAAACATCCGCGTATCTGTAGGCCACAACAAAGCCTTTTCGCCCTTCATCAAACGCTCAACCCAAGGTTGCAAGTCCTCATACGTTTGTAACGGGACACGCTCTTTGAATTGGCTGTAATTTTCAATTTCTCTGAATCCGTACTTTTTTCCATACTCTGTAAATGAGCCATTGAACAGATGTTTGCGCAAAAGTTCATCTTGTACATCAATGGGATACTTTTGAAAAAGCTCAATCTGATGAAGGCGCTTCTTCATGATCCAACTAAATATGGAGTTGAAGGGCATAGTACGCTTGTTGTACTATAAAGTTGTTAAAAATTTACGAGAAACGAGAAGGCATAAAAAAACCCCGGTACAGAACCGAGGTTTCATATCTCTTGTGCTTCAGTAATTATCCCCAAATCAAAATAGACACCAAAATTCCTAGAGCGATAATGGTAAAGATGGTTCCGACTGCAGCTGTTGATTCTTCGAAAAAATTATCTGGCATGATTTCTCTTTTTTTTAGCAAATATAAAAAGAACTTTCTCTTGCTTGGCGGCTTTGAAGGCAGATTCAAAAAAAAAGGGATGAAAAAATTCATCCCCCCTTCCTTTTAACCAAAAATCTTATTCTCGAGAACCTAGAATTCTCAAGAGTGAAAGGAACAAGTTAATGAATAATATGTACAACATCAAACCGCCCACAATGGTCAATTTGCTTCTTTCCAAAGCTGAAATGTTGGCGTCTTGCGATATCTTTTTGAATTGTTGCATGTAATAGGCAGTTAAACCAGTAAAAACAAACACACCCAACACACCTATCAGGAAGCTAAGCATTCCACTGTGCATGAACATGTTTACAATCCAAGCGATTATTATCCCGAAGAACAACATGTACATCAAACTTCCAAACTTCGTTAAATCGGTCTTGGTCGTATACCCCAAATGGCCATACCACCAAATGCTCCTGCAGAAATAAAGAAGGTAGAGGCGATTGTTGCTTCAGAATAAGCGAGGAATACCACACTCAAACTCAAGCCCATCAAGGCCGAATACACAACAAACAAGAACATCAATGCGCCAAGCGAAAGTCGATTGTAGGCGCCTTGAATAAACCATCCGAGTGCAACAGGTGCGAAGGCTACAATGTAAAACATTGGACTAATTCCTCCACTTGCAGAAACAAACCACTCTTTGAAAAATGCCGGCGTCCCAGCAAAATAGGCAATGATACCTGAAATGGCTAATGCCGAAAACATGTAACCGTATACGCTCTTTAAAAACTCAGACGAAATTTCTTTTGTAAAATCGTTTCTTTCGTGAACTTGATAACTCATAATGTAAAATCTGTTGATCTAAAGTTAGGACTTCTTCTCATGCTGAAGAAGACTTTCACAAAAATTAGTAAGGCCTAATGCAGCTTCGCTTGAACCAAGTTGATGAACTCCTTACGAGTTGAATCATTCTTCAAGAACAAGCCCGTAAAAGCAGAAGATGTAGTCGTTGAATTTTGTTTTTGCACCCCTCGCATTTGCATGCACATGTGGGAAGCTTCAATAACTACCGCTACTCCTTTTGGATTCAAAACACGCTGAATACAATCTCTCACCTCTATCGTTAAACGTTCCTGCACTTGCAAGCGACGGCTATACGTATCAACCACTCGAGGAATTTTACTCAACCCAACGATGGTTCCATTCGGAATGTAGGCAACATGAGCTTTGCCAAAGAATGGCAACATGTGGTGCTCGCACATGGAATACACTTCAATATCCTTTACAATCACCATTTCTGAATACTCCTCGTGGAAAAGTGCTTTTTTCAAAATAGCATCTGGATCTTGATGGTAACCCTGAGTTAAAAACTGCATGGCTTTGGATACGCGTTCAGGAGTTTTGAGCAAACCTTCGCGCTTTGGATCCTCCCCTATTTGAGTTAAAATTTCCTGGTAGTGCTCTGATAAACTTTCAGTTAGTTTTTCGTTGTATTCGATTTTTTCCACGTATTCAGTTTTGTATGTAGATGAACGGATAGGAATTAAAAAGGTTCTCTACCTCCGTAATATTCCACGTAGTTGTTTTCCGTTTCTACCAATTTCAATTTTACCAACTCGCCACCTGCTTTCGATACAGGCTCCCTCAAACGGTCCCAAATGGCAATGATGACATTCTCCGTAGAAGCCAATACACCTTTCAAAAAGGGAACGTCCAAATTGAGGTTCTTATGGTCCAATTGTTCGATGATTTCGTCTTTGATGATTTCAGACAAGTCCTTCAAGTTGATAACAAAACCAGTGTCAGGATGGGGGGCTCCTTTTACCGTTACATAAAGAGTAAAGTTGTGCCCATGCCAATTATGATTGCTACATCTTCCAAAAACTTCTTCGTTCTTTTCGTCTGTCCAATTGTCATTCCACAGCTTGTGCGCTGCGTTAAAAGTCTCCCTTCTCGTGATGTAAACTGTCTTCACCTGTCCAAAAATAATGGCACAAATTTAGGCATTTTGTAGCTTTCGATTCGGATATACGTGCAGGCAAGTGTAATTTTGCGCCATGGAAGAACGTTTGGACAAATTAATCGTTAACCGAGGCCTCGTAAGTTCACGCGTTCGCGCAGAGGAAATCATACGCGAGCACGGCGTTTTGGTGAATGGGAAATTAATCAACAAAACGGGTAAAAAATTCCCTGAAGACGTCACCATTGAATTGACGACCGAAGAGATCCCTTACGTTTCAAGAGGAGCCTTGAAGCTTTTAAAGGCCTTTGAAAGTTTTCCTTTTGAAGTTGATAAACATGTTTGTTTGGATATTGGAGCATCCACAGGTGGCTTCACGCAAGTACTTTTGGAGAAAGGCGCAACTAAGGTTTTTGCTCTGGATGTGGGAACCGACCAATTGCACGAGGATGTGAAAAGTGACAAACGAGTGATCAATCTCGAGAAAACCAACATTCGCGAAATCAATCACCAAACGATTCCGGAGTTTGTAGACACCGTAGTCATCGATGTATCTTTCATTTCGCTCGAAAAAGTATTCCCCTTCTTCCATCCCTTCGTTAAGGAAAACGGAACCTGCATTGCCCTCATCAAACCTCAATTTGAAGTCGGTAAAGAAAATTTAGGAAAAAAGGGAATTGTCAAGAAAAAAGAATTGTACCCGCAAGTGATTGAGAAAATAACCGCTGTAGCGAACACCAATCATTTCGAATTGTTGAAAGTGATAGAATCCCCCATCTTAGGTGGAGACGGAAACCGAGAATTCTTGGGTCATTTCCGCAAGATTGAGGAAAGAAAAACAATTTAGAATCGTTCAAAATAAGGAAGTTTCGTAACTTTGCACCCATGAATAGCACGAGTACAATTGGCTTTAACATCAACGAAATTCGCGAGCAATTTCCAGCCTTGAGAAGACAGGTTTATGGAAAGAACTTGATTTACTTCGACAACGGAGCAACTTCACAAAAACCGCAGAATGTTCTCGACGCCATTCAGCAGTATTACACCAAAGACAATGCGAATATTCACCGTGGCGTTCACTTTTTAAGTCAACAGGCCACTAACGAATATGAGGTTGCCCGCAAAACCATTCAGCAATACATCAACGCTCCCAAGTCCGAGGAAGTCATCTTTACCAAAGGAACAACGGATAGTATCAACTTGATTGCCTTTTCTTTCGGTCAGCGCTTGAAACCTGGCGATGAGATCTTGATTTCGGAAATGGAACACCATTCCAACATCGTTCGGTGGCAAATGCTATGTGAGCGTCAGGGGTGTACACTGAAAGTGTTGCCGATCAACGAGAAGGGAGAGCTGGAAATGGACTTGTTGGACACCTACCTCACCGAAAAAACGAAGCTCGTTTCCATTACCCATATTTCCAATACACTTGGAACCATCAATCCTGTTAAAACCATCACACAGAAAGCGCATGCCGTTGGAGCAAAGGTGGTGATCGATGGTGCGCAAAGCATTCAACACAAAAAAGTGGATGTTCAAGCCTTGGATTGCGACTTCTATGTTTTCTCTGGTCACAAGGTTTTTGGTCCTACTGGAATCGGCGTTTTGTACGGAAAAGAAGCCATTTTGAACGATATGCCTCCGTACCAAGGCGGTGGGGACATGATCGCCAAGGTAACTTTCGAGAGAACAACCTACAACGAATTGCCTTTCAAGTTTGAAGCAGGTACACCGCACATTGCCGGTGGAATTTGTTTGGGGAAGGCCTTCGAGTTTTTGAACAAACTAGACATGGACAAGGTCTTGGCTTACGAAGCTGAACTTTGTGCCTATGCTGAGGACATGCTTTCGACCTTTGAAGGTGTTCGCATCATCGGAACGGCCAAGAAGAAAACAAGTGTGGTTTCTTTCGTTGTGGATGGTATTCACCCTTTTGATATGGGGACGTTATTGGACAAACAAGGAATAGCTGTAAGAACAGGTCACCACTGTACCCAACCTTTGATGGATAAATTTGGCATTCCTGGAACAATTAGAGCTAGTTTTGCATTTTACAATACCAAAGAAGAGATAGATATTTTCATTCGTGCTGTTGAAAAAAGCATCCAAATGCTTTCGTGATTATGAATATTGAAACAAAACAACAAGAGATTATTGAGGAATTCGGTCTTTACGACGACTGGATGCAGAAATACGAGTATATCATCGAGCTGGGAAAAGACCTGCCTTTGATTGATGAGAACTTGAAAACCGACGATCGTTTGATTGAAGGATGTCAATCGCGAGTATGGTTGGCTTTCGAAATCAAGGACGGAAAAATGTATTTCAGCGCAGATTCTGACGCCATTATTACCAAGGGAATTATTGGTTTGTTGATTCGCGTCTTGAACGAAGAAGCTCCTGAAGACGTTGCCAAAACCGACTTACATTTCATTCAAGAAATAGGACTACACGAACACTTATCTCCTACTCGATCAAACGGCTTGGCGAGCATGGTTAAGAAATTAAAAATGGCCGCCTTAACTGAATTGTCGAAATCATGAATGAATTAGAAAATACAATTGTAGCGGTTCTCAAGACCATTTACGATCCTGAAATACCCGTAGATATTTACGAATTGGGATTGATTTACGAGGTGAAAATAGATGCCGAGAAGAATGTTAAAATCGAAATGACTTTGACTTCGCCGAATTGTCCAGTTGCCGAAACCATGCCGAAGGAGGTAGAAGACAAGGTAGCGGCGATTGAAGGTGTTTATTCAAGTGAAGTAACCATCGTTTTTGATCCACCATGGGACAAAGATATGATGAGCGAAGAAGCAAAATTAGAATTAGGATTTTTATAGTTCAGAATTATGAACCCACGATTAAACCACATTGAAAAAGTTCTTGAACCTTTAAGAACCCAGTTGAGTAACCATCCGCTTTACAGAGATTTAGAAAACCTTGCCGATGTGCGCGTTTTCATGGAAAATCACGTGTACGCTGTTTGGGATTTTATGTCTCTTTTGAAGTCATTGCAACGCGATTTGACTTGCGTATACACGCCGTGGATGCCAGGCAAAAATGCTGTTTTGGCTCGCTTTATCAACGAAATCGTTCACGGTGAAGAAAGTGATGTAAACGAAGAAGGAATGCCCAAAAGTCACTTTGAAATGTACGTGGATGCAATGAATGAAATTTCAGCCTCAACGATTGGTATTCACAACTTCATGCGTCAATTAGAAGCAGGAAAAGGGGTGTTTATGGCGATTGAAAGTGCCGACTTGAATGAGAAAGTAAAGGACTTCTTGCGTTTTACGTTTGAAACGATTGAAAGCGGAAAAAATCACTTGGTCGCTTCGGCCTTTACCTTTGGTAGAGAGGATGTAATTCCGGATATGTTCTTCGAGATCATCAAAAACGCAGAGGAAAAAGACCAAAAGTCTGCTTATCCGAAATTGACGTATTACTTGGAGCGTCATATTGAAGTAGACGGAGGCGAACACGGACCACTTTCATTGCAAATGATCGAAGAATTGTGCGGCGACGACGACCAAAAATGGGCTGAAGTTGAAACGACGGCTATTGCAGCTTTGGAACAACGCATCGCTCTATGGGACGCTATCCAAGAAGAAATTAAGAGTAAAAAATTGGCCTTTGCTTAAGGACCAATAAGACAATACAGAAAGAAGGTCATTCATTGTGAGTGACCTTTTGTTTTAAATAAAGATTGAAGAAAAACAAGATTACTAATTTTGCCCTATGAATAGAGTTGTGGTAACAGGAATGGGAGCGTTGACTCCTATCGGAAACAATCTGGAGACATTCTGGAAGAACTTAAAAGACGGAGTGAGTGGAGCTGGTCCCATCACCAAATTCGATACAGAAAAATTCAAAACCAAGTTTGCTTGTGAATTGAAAGACTTCGATTTGAAGGAGCATTTTCACGTGAAAGAATTGCGTCAGTACGATCCATTTTCGTTGTATGCTTTGGTGGCAGTGGATGAAGCCGTAAAAAATGGCAAGGTCAATTTCGACGAGTTGAATAAGGATAGAATCGGTGTAATCTGGGGGTCAGGTAATGGAGGAATCCAAACCTTCCAAGATCAAATGAAGGAATACTGTGCAGGAGATGGAACACCTCGCTTTACGCCTTTCTTCATCCCTCGTATTTTGGTGGACATTGCCAGTGGAATTATTTCTATTAAATATGGTTTACGCGGAGTGAACTTTTGTCCGGTTTCGGCTTGTGCTACATCGAACACAGCCATTATTGAAGCCTTCAATTATTTGAAATGGGGTAAGGCCGACATGATCATCACGGGTGGTTCTGAAGCAGCGATTAATGAAGCAGCGATAGGAGGATTCTCTTCAGCGAAGGCCTTATCGACCCGCAACGACGATCCTCAAAGTGCCTCTCGCCCTTTCGACGTGAACCGCGACGGGTTCGTGATGGGAGAAGGTGCAGGAGCTTTGATTTTGGAAACCTATGAACACGCTGTAAATCGAGGTGCAACCATCTATGGGGAAATCATCGGAGGCGGAATGGCCGCAGATGCTTATCACCTTACAGGAACTCATCCAGAAGGAGATGGAGCTGTTTTGGGAATGAACGAAGCACTTCGCGAAGGTGGAATTACAGCCGATCAGGTAGACTACATCAACATGCACGCTACTTCAACCCCCTTGGGCGATAATTCCGAGTTGATTTCAGCCAAACGCGTTTTTGGAGAAAATTCCAAGGTGACGATTTCAGCTACTAAGTCCATGACAGGTCACTTGTTGGGGGCTGCTGGAGCGGTTGAAGCAATTGCCTGTGTAATGGCCTTGCACGAAGGGATGGTACCACCAACGATCAATACGAAAGAAATTGAGCCTGAATATGCGGGAATGTTTGACTTCCCGTTAAACAAAGCTGTTCCGAAGGACATGACCTATGCGATGAGCAACACTTTTGGCTTTGGCGGACATATTGCATCCGTTTTGATGAAGAAGGCATAAAAGTGTTAAATTCCTGAATTTTAACAGCTTAATTATTTGAGGCAAAGGAAAAATGTCATACATTGGACGTGAACATTAATCCAACTGCCATGAATAGTCTGCTTGAAAAGTGCATGGTCGCAATTGTGTCCTTGCTTTACAGAACAATTTAAAAATGCTCAACAAAAAATAAAGGCTCCTCAAAAGGGAGCCTTCTTCATTTCGTGATATTTAATTTCTCGATACTTAGTATTAACAACTACAATAGTGGGACTTATCTATCTTTTGGTTTCCCGATGGCCAAGCCCAAGCCCATGTTCACATGGAAGGTTTTGGCTTTTTGATAATTAAAGGCACCAAGGATATTGTCGGTGTTGAGGAAAAACTGAATTCCAGCTCCTCGCATATAAACCCCCATCCCTATATTACCTGGGTTACCCGATACAGCCATGTAATTCATGGAAAGTTTCAACCAATTTTTAAGACCGAAGGTACCTCCTAAAACAAAGGCCGGACGATATTTTTTATTAGAAAAATCGGAGAAAAGTGTGGAGTTGATACTCAACTGGTCTGTTAATTCATATTGCCCACCAATGATGATACGAGTCGGCAAGGTTTGACGATACGCTTCATTGTTTTTCTCAGCAACTAAAATTTTACTAATCGTATCTCTGAATTCTTCTTCAAAATTGTACGAAGTATCGTTCAAAGCTCGATTTAAATCGACCCCACTAAAGGTATAACTCACTTCTTCGCGCTTATAATTGTACACGTCTTCTTTCCATTTGATGGAACCGAGGTCGAGCATAGAAGCATTTACGGTTAACCGATCGGTAAGCGCGTATGTCGCTCCCAAATCGAAGGCAACCCCGCTGTTCTGAAAGCCCAAAATTCGTGAACCTATACTTCCTCCTTCAATAGAATCGCTTATAAAGGGAACAAAACCTGATGTTTTCAAGTCCAAAGCTCCATCGATGGTTATGGAATAGTCTTCCTCATTGGTGGTAATCCCCAATTGGCTCTTCTTTGTCGTAACGTTCATGATGCCCGACAAAAACTTCATTCTACCTCCTACTGTCAATTTATCATTGAGTTCGCGATTGAAACCAAAGGCGTATTCCATGTAGGAATTCAAAGTAAGTCCCATTCCATCCATGCTCATGCGCTTACCCAAATTATCGCCCCCATTTCCTTCGAAAAGCAACTTCATAAAATCCTTTGTATAGGCAAAACTGGCGAATGTTCTGCCCGTTGCAGAAAAGGAAAAGTAATTATCCCCCATGTTCAAGCCCAATCCTATGAATTCATTTTGCAAATTGAAGTCGATGTAATTCATTTCCTTCAGTCCGGACAAAAAGGTTGCCGAATTGAAATACAAAGAATCGTTACTTCCCTGCGTGAATACATCGTTAATTGAAAAGCCCGAACTCAAAAATCCAGCACTTTGCATGGGAATCAATGGAAAGGACAAATTCAAGCGATAATCGCTCCCCATTGCTGGATTGTAGTAATGGTTTTGTGCCAAATTTTGAAAGGCAAAGAAGGAGTAATTTCGTTGTGCAACCCCACTGAATGACAACAAAAAGAGGGACACTAATAAGATCAATTTCTTCATTTTCATGGCTATTAAAAGGCACCTACAATTTGTGCGGCTAGTTTCACTTCTATTTCGTAGTCATCGTAGAATTTCACTTCGGTACCTTGTTGACCGTTGGTCGTTTGACAGCTTGTTTCTACTATGATGTATCGCGTATCGCTCAATCTATCTGCATCGGCTTCTGACAAAACGATATCCGAAATTTTCTTGACGCTGGTGGTTACTCTACCATTGGAGTTAACAGGGGCTCCTTCAATGAGGTTTCCGTCTGTATTCAATTCTCCAAGGATGGTGTAGTTTTCATCCGCCAAATACAGTTTTGCTCCTAGCTCAACTGGGAAGCCATTGTTGATAACCAATCGAAACATGGCCTCTGAAATTTCATTTGGCAACTCCAAACTAAAGGGAATGGTGTCTTGAATCACAAAGCCTGTAGCATAACCTTCAAGAGGCAAATCCACATTCGCTTCGAGGTACAACTCGCTGTCATTGACTACGAAATTGGTCGCTGCACCTGCTGGATTGATTCCTCCGCCAAAATCGATCACCAACTTTTTAGGGGCGGGTGAAATGATCGTTCCTAAGTTTTGGGTATTCGTTTCATCGAGTGTTAATCCACTTATTGCAGTTGCACCTGGTGATGCGGCAGGGGCCACGTTGAAACTCATGGCTGAGGAAATAAGGGAGTATTCAGTTCCAGAATTTTCCACTGTTTTGATTTCATTTAACGCAACTTGAAGTGGAATACCAAAGGAGTTGTACACTTCAAAATTGATCGTTGGATTGGTAAATTCCACGGTTCCTTCTAAGAAATTATTGAAAACATTCAAGTCGATTGTATCTTGATAATTGTCGATGGCCTGTTGTCCAAAATCCGCTGTAATCACCTCAAAAGACAATTGATTCATCCCCAATTCAAAATCAACACTTTCGGTACCCGTAATCGGATCGCCGGTTCCAGTAACTGTAATGCTTCCAGTAATTTGAAATTGATTGAACCCTTGCGGACCATTATCTAAGTCAAAAATCGCATTGGTCAAATCCACCGAATCTGAATCGCTTTGAGTTTGACCAGGCTGTGGATTATTGAGCTCCAAACTCACCGAAGCGGGGACTCCTCCTATGGTTATGTCTGGAAAGTCTAGATCGAAACGCACTTCGTGTTGTAAATCGGTAGAAACCGACACAACAAGTTTACCGTCTTCAAAGGTGATGGAGTACAGCTTTTCCCCATTCTGACTGGTAAAATCGAAGGTTTCATCGACAAGTACGGTAGTTGAACCAAAAAATCCTGGTGATGGACCAATACCGTACTCCAAAGCTGTTTTGTTGTACGCCACATCTTGGTTTTCCAATTGAACCAAGTCTGCTACATTCAAAATTTCAAGCTCGGTAGCATAAACCAACTTCAGTGCTCCTTGTCCATCAATCGTGATCAAATTGGAGCTGTCCTTCGCTGCCAATACATCTACTACATTGAACCGCGCTGTTCCAATAGGTACCGCAAGTTCTGGATTTAAGGATCCGAAATCAATTTTCGAGAAGTCTGTTCGTTTACAAGCAGTGAGCACCAGCGCAAAAGTCACAAGTGCAGCGAGAAAGTGAGTACTGAATTTTCCTTTCATGTTAATAGTTTATACCCTCAGAGAGCTTTGAGCTTTAAAGGTAATAGGAAATAACGTTTTAGGAAAGTAGAAACTAACCGATGTTCATCTCAATATCCAGGTAATGCGCTGTATGTGAGGTATTCTTGTATTTTTTAATCAAAACTTCCGGTGTTCCTTGAGCGATTATTTCTCCTCCACCCTTTCCACCTTCGGGGCCAACATCAATGACATGATCGGCAACTTTAACGATATCCAGATTGTGCTCAATGACCAAAACGGTGTTTCCTTCGTCTACCAAACGTTGCAGTACATTTAATAAAACGCGGATGTCATCGAAGTGCAAGCCTGTGGAGGGCTCATCCAAAATATAGATGGTGTTTCCCGTAGATCGCTTTGAGAGTTCGGCAGCCAATTTCACTCGTTGAGCCTCTCCTCCTGATACGGTTGTAGAAGATTGTCCCAACTTGATATAGCCCAAACCTACCGACTCTAGGGTACTCAGAATGCGGTGGATTTTCGGAATTTTCTCAAAAAACTTCGTCGCTTCCTCGATGTTCATTTCCAGAACGTCTGATATGCTCTTTCCTTTGTAGCGAACTTCGAGCGTTTCTGCATTGTATCGCTTTCCATTACAGGTTTCACATTCCACATATACGTCCGGCAAGAAATTCATTTCCACCACTTTCAGTCCTCCTCCTGAACAGGTTTCACAACGACCACCTTTAACGTTAAACGAAAAGCGCCCAGCTTTATAGCCTCGAATTTGTGATTCAGGCAATCCAGCGAAAAGAGAGCGAATTTCATCGAATAATTTGGTGTAGGTTGCGGGGTTGGATCTCGGCGTTCTACCGATTGGTGATTGATCTATTTCAATAACCTTATCGAGGTGTTCAATCCCCTTTATTTTCTTATACGGCAAAGGTTTTCTCACCCCGTTGTATATTTCGGCCAACAGAAGTGGATAAAGGGTTTGGTTGATCAAAGAAGATTTTCCTGAGCCTGAAACCCCTGTAACGCAGGTGAAAGTTCCTAGTGGTATATGGAGGTCTACATTCTTGAGGTTGTGTCCGCTTGCACCTAAAAGAGATAGGGTAAGGCCATTGCCTTTTCTTCTCTTTTTGGGAATCTCAATTTTGACTTCACCTCTCAGATATTGCGTTGTTGTTGAATTTTTGGAAACCAACTCCTTATAGGGTGCCGCGTTGACAATTTGCCCACCGTGAACCCCTGCTCCAGGGCCTATATCCACAATAAAGTCGGCTACTTCCATCATTTCTCGATCGTGTTCCACAACAATAACTGAATTGCCGGTGTCGCGCAAACGTTTTAGAGAATTAATCAATCGGGTATTATCTCTTTGATGCAAACCAATACTGGGCTCGTCTAAAACATAGAGTACATTCATCAGCTCGGAACCGATTTGATTAGCCAAACGAATTCGCTGGGCCTCCCCTCCCGACAAGGTTTTGGCCGATCGATTCAAGGTGAGATAATTGAGCCCCACTTCAAGTATAAATCCAAGCCTACTATTGATTTCTTTCAGTATTTCAGTACCAATGGTAGCTTGGGCCTCCGTTAAAACTTTTGGTAGTTCCTTAAAAAAATCGGCCAATTCGGTCAGGTCCATATTGGCCAATTCCCCGATGTGCTTTTCTTGAAGTTTGAAATGAAGCGCCTCTTTTTTGAGTCGAGCTCCTTCACACGAGGGACATGTTTTTTTATTCATGAAGTTCAACGCCCAACGCTGCACACCAGCCGAACTCTCCTCGGAATGTCTGGATAGAAAATTCACCAACCCTTCGAAGGTGTAAAACTGTTGGCGCTTGCTACGTTCCACTCCGTCGTTTCCATAGAGCAAGGTATTTACCACCTCCTCCGGAAGGTCTTCAATCGGGTCGTTTAATGAAAACCCTTCGCTGTCTAAAAAATTCTCCACCTTGTCAAACAGCCACGATCTCTTATACGGTCCCAAAGGTTCCAAACCTCCTTTTTTGATCGACAATTTCGGATTGGGAATAATCTTGTCGAGATCGGCTTCTATCACTTCTCCCAAGCCGCTGCATTTGGGGCAGGCACCGTAAGGCGAGTTAAATGAAAACAAGTTGGGTTCCGGTTCGGGATATGAAATGCCGGTTGAGGGACACATCAAACTACGAGAAAAATGACGCACCTCTCCGGTTTCAAAGTCCATTACCATCATGGCCTTGGCGCCGTGCTTCATGGTGGTAACCACCGAATCATAAATTCGCTTTCTATCCGCAGCATCAATCAGGAGTCGGTCTACGACCAACTCGATGTCGTGTATCTTGTATCGATCCAACTTCATTCCTTTGGTGATTTCCACCAATTCCCCATCTATACGAACCTTGGTGAACCCCATTTTGAGAATTTGCTCAAAAAGTTCGCGGTAATGCCCCTTTCTTCCCTTGATGAGTGGCGCTAAAAAAATGACCTTGTTTCCTTGGTATTTTTCTACAATCAGGTCAACGATTTGGTCATCCGAATACTTGACCATTTTCTCCCCAGTTTCATAAGAATAAGCTTCGCCAATGCGAGCGTACAGCAAACGGAGGAAATCATAAATTTCTGTAATGGTCCCCACGGTTGATCGCGGACTTCTAGAAATGGTCTTTTGCTCGATGGCGATTACTGGGCTCAAGCCGTCAATTTTATCTACATCCGGTCTTTCGAGGCCACCCAAAAACTGTCGCGCATAACTGGAAAAAGTCTCGATATAGCGGCGTTGACCTTCTGCGTAAATGGTATCAAAAGCCAGGGATGATTTACCACTCCCGCTCAAGCCGGTGAATACAACCAATTTATTACGTGGAATTTCCAAATCCACATTCTTTAAGTTGTGCTCACGAGCACCCAATACCTTGATTGTTTCTTCCATTACAAATTCACTTTGAGTTGTTGGCCATTTGCAGGTAATTGAAGGTCGTAGCCTTTTTCCCTCTTGGTCAGTTTTTTTCCCTTGATCCATGGATTGAGCAGCATGACAATTTTGTAATTGAATCCTGCTTCTATGGACCACGTATAAATATCTTCGATGTCTTGTTGGTGAACGGTTTTCACTTGATAAGGCGGATAAAGTTCCATTTTACTCGGGTCGAAACCGTAGTCCAAGGCGTTTTCAAAAATCAACTTCATGGCCATGATCCTGAAAACATAACGCGAGGTTTCCGAATTGAGTTTGCTATCAAAAAAATTCTCCACCTCTTGCTTTTCGAGGTCGCCTTCGAGTCCAGCCATTCCGCGGTTGTAACTAGCCGCCGCCAATATCCATGTACCGAGTAGTTCCTTTGCTTCGCGGAGATAACTGGCAGCTCCTTTTGTACTCAACTCCAGATTTCTTCGCTCATCCACCTCCTTGTTGATTTCCATCCCATATTCCTTACCCGTTTTTTCCATGAATTGCCAAAATCCCTGAGCCCCTTTTGAACTGGTAGCTTGTGCCAATCCGGATTCAACCAAAGCCAAGTACTTGAAATCATCTGGCACCTTTTCTGCCTGGAGCAAGCCTTCTATTTCGGGAAAAAAGCGATGCGCTCGTTTGAAGTAAAGGAAAATTTGACTGTGGTAAAAAACAATGCTGTGTAGTTCTCTATCGAGTCTTTCGCGGGTGTCTAAATCAGTTAAATCGATTTTTTCTCCAAAAAGCTCCATCTGTTCCGGTAAGGGAGGTAGATGAAAGTGCATTAAATCTACTTGCTCGCGAATTAATTTGACCTGTTCACCCTTCTGTTCCTGGCAAGACAATAGCGACAAAACCAAACAGAAAAGTGGGACGAACGAACGGAAAAGAAAGGGACTATGCATGTCCTCAAAAGTACCAAATTGCGACCTTACTCAGCGGGATTTTTGAAGCGAATTGTGTTGCGATAGAGATAATAAAAAATGAAGACAAACCATCCAACGCCCAAAACATATCCCACATAAGTCATTTGACCAAAGGACCAAAAACTAAGCAAGACAAAACCTATGGAAATCAAACCTATGCTTAAAAATACTCGCCAAACCTGACGGTCGTTTAACCCCGAGTAAACCAAGTGATGCGTTGTATGATCTTTCCCGCCGACCATGGGTGACTTCCCTTTTTTAAGTCGATTGATAACAACGGTAATACTATCCACAGCTGCAGGGGTTAACGCAACAAAAGCGAGCAAAAGTCCTTTCCAATTCAAGTATCCCTCCATTAAACCCTCGGGAAACAAGAACTTTCCGGTAAAAAAGGCAATGGTTATCCCTAAAAATTGACTTCCTCCATCTCCCATAAACATTTTGGAAGGATGCAAATTGTAGAATAAAAAACCTATTAAAGTACCGATGGATGAAAACATCAGTACAGTCCATATGTTCACTTGCCAGCCATATAAGAGAATAAACACGACCAAACAAGCAGCCAAAACGCAGCATGAAACGGTTGCTGTGATGCCATCCATATTGTCAAGCATGTTCAACGAATTCATCAAGGTTACCACCCAAACAACCGTAAACACCATGTTTACTCCTTCCCATTCAGATAGGTGGATACTATTGCCTGAAAAGGCTAAAATAACGCCACAAAGAATCTGGATTGCCAACTTGAAAAAAGGTTTTGTATTGTATGCGTCGTCTGCCAACCCCATGGCAAAAGCCAAAGAAGTGGCCACAAAAAGCCCTAGATATTCCTTCTGGTGTTCTTCAACAATATCAATAAAGGCCAGGGCTACAATAAGTCCTGTGAACAAAAAAACGAAATACATGGAAATACCTCCCAATGAGGGCTTAGATTCATTACTCCAACGGATGGAAACATCGTTGGTATTTCTGATCCCCAAAGTTTTGGCAAAGTTAAGCACCAGCCAGTTGGCCAAAGTAGACAGTACTATGCTTCCCAACAAAACGATTAATACAGCAATAATGGTCATAACTAAACAAATGGAGTATTGAAGGTACGAAAGTTTTGACCTATTTCATCTTTGGCCGAAATAATTGGCTTTTCTACACCCCACTCAATTCCCAACTCCTCATCATTCCACAGGATACACCCCTCACTACTTGGATTGTAATAGGCATTGCATTTGTAACTGAAGATGGTATGATCTTCGAGTGTGGCAAAACCATGTGCAAAACCTTCTGGAATGTACATTTGTTTTTTGTTCTCCTCGGTGAGCAAAAGGCTAAAATGTTGCCCATAAGTCGGCGAATTTTTACGGATATCTACCACTACATCGAGAACTGCCCCTTTGATCACACGGACCAATTTTGCTTGTGCAAATGGAGGAACTTGAAAATGCAAACCTCTCACCACGCCTTTCATGGAAAGCGACTCGTTGTCCTGAATAAAATTCTTGCTCAAGGATAATTGCGATTCGTATCGCTGTTGATTGAAAGACTCCAAAAAATACCCTCTGGAATCTGCGAAAACTTTGGGTTCAATGATATACACTCCCTCGAGGTCACAGGTAGAAATTGTCATGATTTAAAAATACGTCTTAGTATGGATTTCTTCTTCTTTTTCTCGTCGAAATAACTGTAATTGCTTCCGTAATAATAGCCGTAACCGTAGCCATAGCTCTTTTTGGAGCCGACTACTCCATTCAATATTACGTTCAAGTGCTTCACTTTTTGAACTTCTATTAGTTCCTCTACTCGATCGGCAAAATTGCGCTTGGAGAAATTGGATCGGAATATATAAACCGGAATATCGGCACTGGCCAAAATTTGAACACCATCCGATACCACTCCCACTGGAGGGTTATCGAACATAATGATTTCGTAATTCTTCTTCAACTCTTCAATGATGGCCTGCAAGGCTTCGCTCAAGATTAATTCAGAAGGATTGGGTGGGATGGTACCCGCAGATATGAAATCGAGGTTTTCTACAGGCGACTTCTGAACACAGTCTTGCCACTTTTCATGCCCCGTTATTATGTTGCTCAATCCAACTTTATTGGAAACCCCCATGGCCAAGTGCACCTTGGGTTTTCGCAAGTCTAAGTCAAGAATGATGGTTTTCTTACCCGACATAGCAATGATAGATGCCAAGTTAAGCGCCACGAAGGTCTTCCCTTCACCTGAGATGGAACTACTTACCGCTATGGTTTGGTAATCTTTGCTCACAAAACTGAGGTTGGTACGTATGGTTCGGAGCGACTCCGTGATGATGGATTTCGGATTTTCATGAACCACAATTTGCGAATAGTCCATTACATCGTCGGCGCGCGGCACTGTGCCCAAATAAGAAACCGTTTCGGGCAACATTTTCTTCAAATCTTCGATGTAATTCACGTCATTGAATCGGACATAAAGAATGAAGAGAATCAGGAAGCTCAGCAACACACCAAAACCTCCCGCTGTTGAATAAATCCCTTTCGGGTTGGGCTCAATGGGAGTGCTGTATTCAACTGGACGATTGAGTACGCGATGAGCGACACTAAAGCCGGCATCGGAAATTCCATACATTACTCTCCTTTCGGTGAAAAGTGTAAAATACTTGTCATTCAAACTTTGGATTCCCTTTAGTCGACCATATTCCAACTTCATTTCGGGAATTTCATAAATATCGGTTTGCAACTCCGCTATTTTGGATTGAAGGGACTTTACATTGCTGAGAATTCTGTTTTCGATTGCCTTGGCACTTTTACGTATGCCGGCCATTTTGGTCAAGATTTTTTGATTCAAAGCCTTGATCTCGGCATTTTCTTCCGTTACCGTATAGAGCAAATCTTCTTTTTTCTCCATCAGCGAATGCAACTCATTGATTCGTTCCGAAAGAGCAACCTCAAAGCTGCTACCGTACATTTCAGGAATCAAGCGATAGACTTCCAATCGAGTGGGTTCAGATTCCAATTTGTTGTTCAAACTGGACAAAATGCGAAGCTCTTCTTGTGCCAAAAACAATTCCTCTTGAAAGCGATTGATCTTTGTGCTCACTGTTCCCTCAACGGCTTCAGGATCCATTGTATTCTTGGATCTTTGATACTGGATCAGGCTATCATTTGATAGCTGAAGTTCAATGGCCAAACTGTCCAATTGTCCATCGATGTATTTCAATATTTTATCTGAACCTTGTTTTTTCTCTTCCAAGTCAAATTCGAAGAAACTGCTAATAACGGCTTTGAGAATGTCGCGACAAAAGGTAGGATGAAAACCTTGGTAAACCAATTGAATCGTTCCAGCAGAAGGGTCCATCGGAATAACCTCCAATCCACCTAGGAAGCGATTGGACATCGACCGAATGGAATTGAAGGTAAAATAGAATTCGTCTTTGTTTTCCGGATCCAGAACTTGATCGAGTTGGCTCACCTTTATGACAATGTCAAAATGCTCATTGACCAAGTGCTGATTCACCTTTCCTGAGATGGCGTATGGTTTGCCGCGAAACTGGTATTGGATGTCCACCCCTTTTTCCGAAAATTCAACCCAAATTGGCACATCCACCAAACTAGAATCTTTCAACTCATACGGTTGTACATTGAAGAGACTGGACAAGTATTTTTCTTCCGTAAGGATGTTCCCCTTTTGAAACAAACTTACATTCATGTTCATTTTCCGCAATGCTGCCTCAAAAATCAATTGCGAGCGAAGGAGCTCTACCTCCGAATTGAGGGTGGGATCATTGTTTACGTTCTCAATCTGCAAAACGTCTTTCGCCTTATCGTCATTGTTAATTTGAATAACGGCCGAAGACTGGTAAACAGGTTGAAAATAGCGTAGGTAAAAAAAGGAAATGGCAAAACAGGCACTCAATAAGAGGATGGGTACCCAAAAATTTCTTTTGAGAACGGTTCTCAGAATAAAACCATCGTATTCTTTCGTTATGAAAAAGGAATCGTTACTCATGGTTAATTAAATAATGTCAACAGCGATACCACAACCAGCGCCGAAGAAATTAAAGATAAAATAGGAGCCGTTTCTCGAAGCACAGCACTTGCCAATCTTGGTTTGGGCTCTACGTAAATGTAGTCACTTGACTGCACCACCAAATCTGTGTACTGTAGGCCTTCGATGGTGCTTAGGTCCACCAAAAACACCTTTCTTGTACCTCCGACCTTTCGGATGATTTTGATACGAGATGCTCTACCACTTTCGGGAATTCCACCGGCAAAGGCGAGAACCTCCATCAAAGTCGTATTGTCATTTTCCAAATTGATAACTTGTGCAGCCCCATTCCCTCCTGGAAAAACGATGACGCGTTTGTTAGCTACAGTAACTTTCACAAAGGGGTCTTTGTAGTCTTTACTAAATTTTTGTGCCAATAAACTTTCCGCTTGAGGAACTGTTAATCCTGCCACTTTAACCTTTCCGATGATGGGCAAAATAACCGTACTATCGAGCAAAACGCTGAACTGAATTCCTCTTTGCATTTGATTCGACTGTCCACCTCCCGCTTGGGTCATTCCGTCCAATATCTTGGCTCCGTCATTCGTTGAAACCAAAAAAGTTAGTTTATCATCTATTCCAATTCGATAGGGTTCATTGGGTTGGATGGGCAAAGAATCAATTGCTTCCAATTCGCCAATGGGCGTTTTGAGCATAACATTGCTGTTAATCCCACACGAAAATAAAAGGACAGGAAAAAAGAAAAGGACGAACCTACTAACTAACTTTTGCATTTCTCGAATTGAGTAATTCCTCATAATACGCTTCCATGTTTTGTACGAGTTTCTCGTAATGGAATGCTTCTTTTACGTAATCCCAGCCATTTTGTGACAAAAATGAGCGTTTTTCTTCGTTTTCAACTAAATCTATCAAGCTTGCTACGTAGTTTTCCAAATCATTTGGCTCCACGATAAGACCGGTTTCTCCTTGCTTTACCACGTGTTGAACTCCTCCCACGTCTGTGCTAACAACCGCTACACTACTGGCTTGGGCTTCAATTAGACTAACGGGTGTTCCTTCATTGATGGAGGTCAAACATATGAGATCCATTCCAGGGTTAAACAAATGAATATCCTTGATCCAGGAGGTAAATTCAATTGTCAATTTTTCGTTCGAAATTCGCTCAGCGATGCATTCAAGACTTTCTCTTTCGGTGCCATCCCCCACTATAAAAACGCGCAACTTTTTATCGGTTCGCGCCGAGAGTTTTTCGATGGCTTTCAGAAAGAACTCGTGGTTTTTTATTTTAACCAATCGACCGACTATGGCAATTGCAATTTCATCTTCGGCTATTTGATATTTTTTTCGCGTTCCAATACGATTCTTGTTTCTATCGTGTTGAAAGCGATTCAAATCAAAACCAAGCGGAATCACTTTAATCTTATTCGGTTCACAGATTTTGTGCCTGTTCGACAAATCCTCCTTTTGTTCAGGAGAAATAGCCACTATACCTGAAGATTTAGAGGCAAGATAACGCTCAATAGACTTGTAAATAAAGGTTTTGAATCTCCCGAAATAACCGTCAAAAACATGTCCGTGATACGTGTGGACAATTACGGGTACTTTTTGCTTAAGGGCCGCCAAGCGTCCAATTGCACCTGCCTTTGAGGCGTGTGTGTGAACAATATCTGGTTTGTACTCCTCAATAATTCTTTTGATTTCTGAATAGGCCCGAAGGTCATCCTTGAAGTTGGGAGTTCGCTTCAAGTCTTTTACAATCAAAGGTTTAACTCCAATGTCTTCTAAAATAAATAAAGAATCAACCTCTCCCTCGTCGGGCACGCCACCGAGTAACATGGTTTCAAAACCATTGTTCAAATATTTCGTGAGATACGAAACATTGTATGTGGGACCACCTAAATTAAAACGGTTGATTATTCTCAGGACTTTTGGCATTCCAGTAACTATTCTCAACGAATATAGACCCTTTCTGCAGATATTTCACAAAATGAATCAACAATCTTTCGTTTAGGAAAAACAAATTTTGCCTGTGCGAGCACGGCACAAGGTTTGTAACTTCATCCAAAAACATTTTATGGCACGTTGGTCGATTTTTTTCTTTTTATTTATTCTGCATGCATCGCATTCTCAAATTCAAACCTCGATCCAGAATTTGGTTAATCGTTCCGATTTTGCCAATGCGAGTATTTCCATTCAGGTAACCAATTTGACAAAAAACGAGACAATAGCAGGTTATAACAACAACCTTTGTCTACCTCCAGCCAGTACGGTAAAACTTTTTTCTACCGCTACGAGTTTGTCTCTACTGGGGAAAAATTACAAGCCTAAAACCAGTCTTTACTGTCAGGGGGAGATAATAGACAGCATACTCTATGGAAAAAT
Source organism: Crocinitomicaceae bacterium (assembly GCA_025210175.1). GTDB lineage: Bacteria > Bacteroidota > Bacteroidia > Flavobacteriales_D > Crocinitomicaceae > UBA2040. The sequence goes on from JAOASF010000036.1 coordinate 55,257, forward strand.
AATGATCAAGGGGTTTGGTGACCCAACCTTGGGTTCCATGTATTTTGACCTTCCACTTGATTCGGTTTTTGGTTCTTGGACAAAAGCATTGAGACAAAAAGGAATCAAAAGCTTAAACGGGGATATTCTGGTCGATGGTTCACAGTTTGGCTACCAAGGAATACCGGACGGTTGGACCTGGGCCGATATGGGAAATTATTACGGAGCTGGTCCTTCTGGCATCTGTGTTTACGACAACATGTTGAACTACTTTTTTAGAACCTCCACGGCCGGCAGTCCTTCTCAACTTTTGAGAACTGAACCCGCTCTTTACGAATTGGATTTTTACAACAGAGTTGTGGCAGGCAAAGTACGATCCGACAACAGTTATATCTACGGAGCACCCTATTCCAATGTTCGTTTTGCAACTGGAAGCTTACCAGAAAACCAGGCAGAATTCAAGGTTAAAGGAAGTCTACCCGATCCGGAGCTAGCTCTCGGTAGAGCTTTTCAATATTATCTTCTTGCGAATGGGTTTGATGTGGACGGCGAACTACAAACCGCACGTGAAGAACTCTGGAATGGCCGCTTGATTATATATGACTGGTCGGCTAGTTTGGTGGCCGAAACCGCGCCGCATACCTTGCTGGAAATTGCGACACTCACCAATCACAAGAGCATCAATTTGTTTGCCGAACAACTTTTGTGTCTAACTGCCCTTGAAATCAAACATGAAGGCACAACCGAAGCAGGCTTGGATATTTTGGAGAACTATTGGAAATCAAAAATTAATTGGTCGGGCATACGGCTGACAGACGGAAGTGGATTATCGCGTTCAAATGCCGTGAGCGCAGGTCAATTTTGTGATTTGCTGGCTTATATGTACAAAGGAAATTTCGAAGATTTCAGAAGCACTTTGCCCATTGCCGGAAAGTCGGGAACCCTGGCTGGACTTTGCAGAGGCACTGCGGCAGATGGCAGAGTTTATGCCAAAAGCGGAACCATGAACCGAATCAAATCCTACGCCGGGTATGTACAGGGTAAATCAGGAGATTGGTATGCCTTTGCCATTATTTTGAACAATTACAATTGCTCCAATGCGAGTGCTGTGGATTCAATCGAAAAGATCATGGTGGCTATTGCCAATAATTAGCGGGCAATTCGTTTTCGAGAATTTCGCGCCAGAAATCTGGAATGGAGAGTCCCTTTACATTCAACATTTTTGGGACAATTGAAACCGCAGAAAAACCAGGTGTTGTATTGACTTCAATCACGAAGGGTTCTCCTTTCACGAGCATGAAATCTATTCGTGCTATTGATTTTAAACGCATCAATTTATACACCTTAATAGCCACTTCATGTACTTTCTGTGCCTCCAAATCACTGATTCGAGCTGGGGTAATTTCCTCCGACTTGCCGAGGTATTTGGCTTCGTAATCGAAAAACTCAAGCTCCGTGTAAATCTCCGTAATCGGTAAGGCTTCTACTCCATTCTTTCCTCGATATACTCCACAAGTCACCTCAGTTCCGTCCAAAAAAGACTCAACCACCACCGTTTCTCCTTCCGAAAATGCTTTCTCCAAGGCAGGTCTCAATTCTTCTTGTTTGTTCACCCGTGAAATTCCAAAACTGGAACCAGAATCGGCTGGTTTCACAAACAATGGAAGTCCCAAAGTGGAAATAAGTTCCTCTTCCGGTTTGTCATCTATTTCCAACAAAAGGATGGAATCGGCCACTTTCACACCAAAACCTTTGATAAATTGGTTGCAAAACCACTTGTCGAAGCTCAACTCAGAAGCCAAAGCAGAAGAATTGATGCAAGGCAGTCCCTTCATCTCCAAGAATGCTTGAATTTTCCCGTTTTCTCCTGGGTCACCATGAATGTAAACCAAACCAATATCAACGGATTTTTTCTCTCCTTCTATCGCAAAACTTAAGTCATTCAGATCCAGTGGAACTTTCTGTCCCTTGTAATCAACCGTCCACGATTCGTGATGAACCAAAATGGGAAAGCTTTCAAATTCTTTGGGCAGAGCAGACAAAATTGTCGTCGCACTCTTAATCGAGATTTCGTACTCGGAGGAAAATCCCCCACAAAAAACACCAATTGTCTTCATACCCTTTTGTTTCGTTGGTCAAAGATAAAAGAGGACCGCGTTCCTTTCTGGAGATCCAAGGAAAGTTTTGAGCATTGGGTTATGAATTAGTTAAATGTCGTTAAGCTTTATAAATGAATGAACGTTTATTTATAATTTTGCAGCATGCGAATTCGGGACGAAAAAAAAGAATGCAATATCCGCGAAAAGGCCTTGGAATTAATTGTAAAACAGGGCTTTGATGGGTTTAGCATGCAGAAATTGGCCAAACAAGCTTGCGTTTCTCCAGCCACCTTGTACATCTACTACGACAACAAGGCTCATCTGGTGAACGCCCTGTATAACCATTGGCACGATATATTTATCGCCCACACTTTAAAAGGGTTTGATGTTGATTCTTCATTTGAAGAAGGCCTTTGGAGGCAATGGATCAACCGTTGGTCTTTCATCACAGAATTCCCTCTCGCCTTTCGATTCTTGGAACAATTCCGCCACTCTCCACACGTGCTTCACGAGTCGGTAAGCATGTACGATTTCAAGGATACCATGCGAACTTTTCTTCGAAATGTGGTTGAAAAAGGAGAAATGATCGCCATAGAACCCGAGTTGTATTGGTCGCTGGCTTACGGACCTTTGTATGCCGTTGCCAAATTTCATTTTACGGGCAAATCCTTCATGAACCGCGAATTCCACCTCTCTGAAAAAGACTTACGCATTCTGTTTAATCAAGCTATCAAGTCTTTAAAAAAATAAGTATGAAACAAAAACTTCAATTCACGGGCTACCAAAAGTTCGTCATCGCACTTTTGGCCATCCTACAATTCACCATCATATTGGATTTCATGGTTCTTTCACCCTTGGGTCCTTTTTTGATGGACGACATGAACATGTCCCCTGAGTCCTTTGGACACGTAGTTTCGGCCTATGCTTTCGCTGCTTTTGTTTCAGCCGTTGCCACAGCTGGGTTTGCGGATAAGTTCGACCGAAAAAAACTGTTGTTATTCTTCTACACCGGGTTCATTCTAGGCACCTTATTCTGTGCTTTATCAACATCCACAGAGGCACTGTTTGCAGCGCGAATCATCACGGGATTATTTGGCGGTGTAATCGGTTCAATTGGCTATGCCATCATTACGGATTTATTTGCTTTTGAACAACGAGGACGCGTTATGGGCTTCGTTCAAATGGCTTTTGCTGCCAGTCAAATCCTTGGTTTGCCCATTGGATTATTTTTAGCAAACAAGGTCAATTGGCATCTTCCTTTTCTGGTCATCGTTGGCTTTTCCATTTTAACCTTCCTCTTAATCATGTGGAAATTGAAACCAATTACCGGCCATATTGAAGCGAACAAGGGCAACAATGCATTCAAACACTTCGGAGCAATCTTAAAAAACAAGCGTTATCTAAGAGCCTTTACCGCCACTACCCTTTTGGCTACTGGTGGATTCATGTTGATGCCCTTCGGGACGGAGTTTGCTACCAAAAACCTAGGAATTGACAAGGTAGATCTGCCCACTTTGTACATGATAACAGGTGTATTCTCAATGATTTTTGGTCCCTTAATTGGTCGCTTAAGTGATCATATCGGAAAATTGAAAACCTTCATTTTTGGTTCGGTATTAACCATCACTTTTGTGGCTATTTATACCTCACTCGGTGTGACTCCATTGTGGATTGTCATTTTGTTGAATGTGGTCTTATTTGCTGGGATAACAGGTCGCATGGTTTCTGCTACAGCCCTTATTTCTGCTGTTCCTTCGGCAAAAGACAGAGGTGCTTTTATGAGCATGAACTCAGCTGTTCAGCAACTCTCCGGAGGTATTTCCTCATCCATTGCCGGCCTCATTGTGATAAAATATGCGGATGAAACCCTTGGGCATTATCCTTTATTGGGTGGAGTGGTCATCGCAACCATGGTCATTGCCGTTTTCCTGATGGGACGGGTAGATCGAATGCTGAAGAAAGACACGACAGAAACAGAGTCTGTTATCCACGAAAATTTGGAAAAATCAGAATTGAAACCTGCCTTAGTCGATTAAACAGCGTTTGTACAATTGAATGGTGTTTTCTATCCCTAAATAAAGGGCATCGGATACCAAGGCGTGACCAATGCTTACTTCATCCAAGCGAGGTAATTGTTGTTTGAAGAAGGTCAAGTTCTCCAAACTCAGGTCGTGACCAGCATTGATTTCCAATCCGGCATCCAAAGCAACTTGTGAACATTTTGCATAAGGTATTACAGCCTTTTTGGGATCCTTTTCAAAATCCTCCGCATAAGGTCCTGTGTACAATTCGATGCGATCTACACCTATCTCGGCAGCCTTTTCAACAAAGGTTTCATTGGTTTCAATGAAGATGGAAGTTCGAACGCCGTATCCTTTTATTTCGTGGATAATTCGCTTGAGTTTTTCGAAATGTTCAACCGTATTCCAACCGGCATTCGAGGTTAAAACATGCGGTGGATCAGGAACCAAGGTAGCTTGGGCAGGGCGCAATTCCTTGATCATTTTCATGTAGCGCTCGTCTGGGTACCCTTCGATATTGAATTCGGTGGTTACACTGGTGGCCAAATCATAGACATCTTGTCCGGTGATATGGCGTTCGTCGGGACGAGGATGGACCGTAATTCCATCCGCTCCAAAGCGCTCACAATCGAGGGCAAATTTTAATACATTGGGAGTGTTTCCGCCTCTGGCATTGCGCAGGGTGGCTATTTTGTTAACATTGACACTCAATTTGGTCATTCTACCGCGAAATTAGATTTCAAAGGTAAAAACTTCGTAAGGAAATTACTACTTTGGCTTAAGAATGACAGCCGAAGAATTAATAACGGAGGACATCCCCCCTCTTTTACACACTGATCGAGGAGAAAAAGCCTTGGCATGGATGGAAGAATGCAAGGTTTCACACTTGCCTGTGCTAAAAAACGGGAACTATGTCGGCACTGTTTCTGAAACCTTGATACTAGACCGACAAAATCTGGACGAAACCCTTGATAAATTATTCGACCACTTACCGAGACCCTATGTC
>JAOASF010000008.1 GCA_025210175.1 Crocinitomicaceae bacterium
ATTCAACTTAACCCAAAAGTTTCGGATAGCCCAAGTTAATAGAGGGTTGGGAGGTCGATGAAAAGGCAAAAAAAACGAATGGTCCAATGGTTACCACAGGTTTAAAAACTGATTGGTCCAATGTTTACCACAAGGATGAAAATCTCATTGGTCGCTTGTTTGCCACTACCTTATAGTAAATGGCAGAACAAACATGTAAATAATGTGGCTACGAAGATTCTTGAACCTTCGATCATAGGATAGAATGTATATTTTTGAGGTAGAAATGATCAAAAACAATTGACGTGAAATATTTATTCCTCTTTCTGAGTGCCTTGTTCATAACGGGGTGTGCATCCCTTAAAAATCACCATTCCATCGAAGGTGTTTATGACGTGGCATGTGGAAGTTGTATCTATCAAATGCCAGGAAATGAATGTCAAATTGCTGTTCAAATCGAAGATAAATCCTATTATGTGTATGGCAGCGGAATTTCGGAACATGGGGATGAACATGCCGATGATGGTTTATGCCAGACCGCACGAAAAGCTCGGGTGAAGGGCTATATCCAATTTGGTGTTTTCAACGCGGAGTATTTGGAATTGGTTCCCCAATAAATTGAGTTTTACCATTTGACCAAGCTCGAAAGGACCTTCAATTCAAAGAAGTGCTAAATCCCGACTTTGAAGAACGTCATCCTTTTAAAAGGGAATGGAAATTTCAACCTTTAATTTCCACTAAAGAGTTCTTTGGTATAGTCCAACAATTCCAAACCGCCCACCTTTCCATGACCAGGCACGATAAGTTTCAGTGTAGGATAAGCCTTTTGAATTTGGGTGATGGTTAGTGGCCATTCGCTAACGTTGGCATCCGCCAAGTTTCCTTTGCTAGCATTGACTTCTTTTACCAAACATCCACCAAATAAAAGTTCTTTGGATGGAAAATAGGAAACCACATTGTCCTTGGTGTGACCTTCTCCAAAAAAGCGAGTAATGAGCTTTGTTTTTCCGAATGGAATCGAAATACTGTCCTGAAAAATGTCGGTGGGAAGTTCCTCCTCATTTTCTTGCAACAAATCGAAAGTCAACTGGGAAGCATAACTCGGAATTCCATGTTTTTTGAATTCCTCCAAACCACCCATGCAATCTTCGTGAAAATGATGAATCATCAAGCCAATGACCTCCTTTTGCAAGTCCTTTTCAATCCAGTTCAACAATTCGTTGGATACAGAATTGGTGGTGGGTGTATCAAAAACAAAGGCCTGATTTTCGTCTACCACGATCATACCATTACAAGGAAATGGACCATAACCCGTAACGTCAATAAATGAAATATGGACGTACACATTATTGGCAATTTTTTCTATGATCAAGGTGTCCGATTTATAAATCGAATCGGGCTCTTTCATGCGCGGTAGAAAACAGCTAGACAAAGCCAATAAAGGAATCAAAGCCCAGAATAGAAGGTGTTTTTTCATCATTTAACCAATAGTGTTGTGAAGGTACCAAAAGGAACAAAACTAGGTCAACATAGTCGACCTAGTTCCGTGGTTTCTGTCCGATTCCAATCCTATGTTGGATTATTGGAATCGCTTGGGTTTAGAAAGCTCCCGATTACGCTAAATCGTTACGAAACGAGTCGCAACTAGCATCGAGATATCCCGGTTGTGTGGTAGTCGCCATCAATAAGGTTGTGGAGATGGGACTCAATCCGGGAAAACGAAAGGCAGTTATTTTTCATAAGCATAATGACCGATGATGGTGTAGTCGAATAGCATGTCTTCGCAAACCTGACCTGATCCGATATTGTGGACAATCTTGTATCGCTTTCCATCGGCTGATTTTCGGTTTACAACAATACCTATATGGGTTTGGGATCCGCCTAGTTTCCAGCAAACAATGTCATTGGGTTTGTAATCTTTTGGATTCTTCGTGATGGGTAGTTCCTTTCCTTTTCGCTTAAAAAAGACCATAAGATTGGGAACGCGACGGTGATCAATATTGGTATCCGTCTTCTTCAACCCCCAAATTTTTGGATAGAGTGAAAAATTCGCTTTCATGTCCTCGTGAACTTCCTTTTGCAAATCAATTCCCATCATGCGATACGCTCGAATCACGACATCTGTACAAACGCCCTTATCGGCCGGCACATCGCCGTTTGGATAGGGAATAGAAAAGTAGGAGGGATCGTAAGTTACCCGCTGTTCGGTTAAAAGTAGGGCACAACTCGACAAACTCTTCTCTTGCGCAAAGGAGAGCGTCAAAAACAAAAACACGAACGAAAGGAGTAAGCTTTTTGCCATATAGTTCAAACTTGGGTCAGAGTGATAACGACTTGTTTGGTTTTGGTTACAGAATTTTAGGGATTAAGTTCAGTATGAGTATGAGTATGAGTATGAGAGTGAGTGTTGATGGTTATATGACTGATGTTTTTTGTGGACCTTGTTTGAAACCAAACAGACTTTTGCACTTATGTGATGTACTTTTCAATTAGGGAAAAAGCCAATTGAGTAATAGGTATTTTTAAAGAACCAACTTTAGTGAATGAAGTCATTGATATTCTTTTTGTTCGTTTTTGTCTATTTCTCGGGGTATGCTCAAGATGATACTCTGATAATTGACGTTGAGGAATTGTCCATTGATTTTAAAACTTGTGAGTGCATGTTATTCCATAATTGAAGATCTTACTCATTTCCTGCAGAGGCTGATAGGAACAAATCAGATTCTTTATTTATCGGAAATAATGATACTGTGTATGTCATTTTGAGAGTAAATGGAGTTCCGAGAATTGAAGGTTATAAATTGCCCAAGAGTGGGATTCACGGAAAAGTTCGCTTCTTCAATGAAAATTCAGAACTGGTAAAGATTGAAATTTGGGAGGGGTGCGGACTAGAGCATGGTGGTTCCACTGCTTCATGGAGTGATGATCTACTTTGGAGAAGAAAAGTGGTTTACAGAAATACTCAGCTCTCAAAAGAAACAACAAGGTCCATTATTTTCAATGAGAAAAAAGGATTCGCTCGTCACATTGAAGTTAAACGATACAAAAACGGAGTTTTAAGGCGAACAAAAATTCGAAACAGATATTTTTAAAATCCTCATGATATCACCTACTTTACCTAAGCTTATTTTCTACCTTTAAGAAAGAACTAGCAGAGTTTAGTCAAATCTTATAAAGCAATTCAATCCTAAGTGAAAAACCTATCCTTCTCTACATTATTTGGAATACTTTTTTCAATTGTCGGAATTATGGTTGGATTATGGATTTCCATTACCTCTGGAAACAATGATTACAAATATTTATATGTCTATTCTGGAATTTCGGGATTTCTTACTGGAAAACTATTGGCAAATCCTTTAGTTGAAAATGGAAAAAAATTTAACCATAAGAATTTAATTCTCGTGGGAATTTTATCTGGGTTACTTTCTCATTGGCTCTGCTGGTATTTGTTAATGCTAGAGTACAATTTTAGATTTTGGATTTTGAATGAAGATTTTTATTCTCGGCCTATCGACCCGATTCTTGCCATTCCTGGGGTCTTCGTCCTTTGTTTTTGGAGTTGGTTGTTTGTCGGATGGGTAACTGTTTTGGGAGGAATTACAGCAATTTATGGCGCTAAATGGATTAATAAAAAAAAACTAAATACTCCAATCCATAACGATAACTTCATACATTGAAAATTAATAAAATCTTTCTCCTTTTAGTTCTTGGCTTGATTGGTTGTAATTCAGGATCAAAATCGAATGAAAAGAATTCTTCCCGATTTTTAGGGCAAGTTGATAACGTCAAAACAAAGAACTGTCAGAAATGTAATTTCGGAGCCGTCAATTTTGCAAATGAGAATTGGAATCATTTATCAAGAGAACAGTTGGAACAATTTATTTGCTCATTTGATTCAAGTTGTGAATGGCCAACGGAATTGATGGAAACCAGAAAAAATCAAAATTTTGGGATTGCTTGGGATCTTTTGTTCATCCTTTTCGACAAATACTTTGATGACTTTATTGAAACGTTTGAAGAAAATAACTCAATAAGCAGGGACTATTTAATCCAACTCTTTTCGTTACCGGCCGTATATGATTTACCACATCGACAGATATTAAGCAAGCTGCAAGAACTGGATGGTTTAACAACTCTTCAACTTGAACTTTTGAATGCATTCAAACAATCCGTTACCGCAGGAGATAAATTGTTAATCGAACAGAAATAGAATTAAAACCAAAAATGAAAAATATCCTTGCCCTCATTATTACCCTTTGTCTTGTCATCGCTTGCAAGAAAATCACAGCCCCCAATGAGGAAGCAAAAAAGATCTTTGGTACTTGGTATTATGACTCCAATACTGGCGGATACTACGGGAATGGCGGAAGTACTCGGTTTACTTATAATTCGTATGTGACCTTTACGGAGAAAGGATATTTCAAAATGGATTCGGGGACCCAAAGTGAAAAGCAGAGACGTTTTACCCTTGAGATGAAAGAAACGATTCACGATTCAGTTCAGCGACCAGCACTGGTTTACAAAGACGGGAATTATGAAACGTATGTGATTACGAATGAAACGCTGTATTTATTTGATGAGGCGTATGATGGGTATATCTATCGATTTTATAGGAAATAGATGAAGTTCGGAGATTGTTTGATGAGGCTAATGGGAGTGTGAGTATTGGGTAGTGAGTGTGAGTGTGGTTGGCGCCGTCACCTTTTTTCTTCGCGGTCTTTGTGCGAAACCAATCGAACTTTTTCGATTACGTGATTACTTTTATGGGAGATATCTTTAAATATCAAAATGATAAAGAATACGATTACTTTCTGTATTTATCTATTAGCTTTCATTGCCGTTTATTTTTTTGGTCTTGAATCAAATGGTGGTACACATACCATTCCGCTTTCATTCTTGCTTTCAGTTTTATTCATATTTATTGGAATTATCTGGTTTTTGGTGGAATTGATTCAATTCAAAAAGAATAAAAATCATTCAGGTGTTGTTTTTATTTTTCATTTATCCGGGATACTATTATTTATACTGTATTTATATCATCACGTGCGAAATTATTGATTTTATCCGGGGTCTAACTTCTTCATTTTCAAAGGATATTAAATCGGATGGCTTTGTAGACTACCGCTTATTACGCACAAGTTTTTTTAAAAGCTGCCAATAAACTCTTTTCGAAATCATCCAGTAAGATTCGGGTCCAATATTGAGCGTAAAATTGAAGATTGGTGCTTAATTGAACGCGGGTTGAGAGAGAGAGCAAGAGTTTTTGATCATCCAGTTTTTTCCATTCGTAGGCGATATAATCAAATTCCAGTGTTTTGGAGTCTATGACATGTTTGATTGTAGGAACATGGGCAAAGGAAGACTTGTCGAAGTCGATTTGGAAGGTCAAACGGTTCTTGGTACGCGTACATTCTTCATACAAGGTCATGCCGTTACTAAAGTGTCCGATTCGGGCATTGGCCAACGAGTCATAGGTAGAATACAAAGGCAAAGGAACTTCAGCCCATTTTAGTAAGGAATTGACGTGTTGAGCTTGTAAAACCGGGACTTGGTATAGATTTTTAATCAATTCTTCTTCCGAAATTTCAAGAATGATTTCGTTGCTTACAACCATCGATTCGGTCGTTTTAGGGAGTTTCTTTTCAAGTGGTCCCAACAAAAATGGAATAAAGATTAGGGGCAGATAGTTTTGAGAAATGTCGCTGTCTTTTTTCTTCAGAATAAAATGAATGGCTGAACTTACGACGATCATCATTCCGATATAGGGCAAACCTACAATCACCAAACAAAGTAGATCTTCCAATCCAACCCCTGCAACGATAAAGGCAAAAAGTAAAATCGATACAAAGGGATAGAGAATGGCCTTCCACAAGTATTTACGGTATCCCGAGTTATGAAAAAAGAATGGAATGAAACCACGTGCGATCGGCACCACGACTGTGAAGGTCACTGTATCAATATCCAGCATATCAATTTCGGCCAAAACGCGCATGCAAACTGCATAAAATGCTGGAAAGATGAAATGGGAGAATTGCACGATCCAACCGATTACCGCGTTGTTTTCTTCCGGACGTTTTTGATCTATGTTGTTATTTTGTTGCAAATCAGCACTACAGTTGAGGATTAAAGAAAGGAATAATTTTAGAGTTTAGAGTTCAGGGTGCAGAATTAAGAATGACGAACATCGAAAACACGAATCAACCAATCTGAAATTTGTCAATCTTCAATTTGCTCATCTTCTAATCTGCAACCCATTTTTACGATATTTGCATACAAGAAAGAACTACTACCAAATGTCCGTTTCCGATATAATTTTCCTGTTGCTAGCGATTGTTTTAGATATTCTCGCGACGCGAAGACTTCTTAGTGTGCCGACTTTAAGTCGAAGAGTGAAGCGCATTCATATTGTATTGACTTGGTGCATTCCCATTATTTGGGCTGTTTTGGTATTGACATTCTCTACGAAGCCACCCAAGAAAACGGGTGTTTTCGGAAGAGGGCGGTATATGTCAACCGGTTATCCGAGACCTACTGGAGCTGGGAGATGATTTTTTTCAGTTTAGTCCTGATATTCATTGGTGTTGGAATGTAGAATGCCGAATTCAGAATTATGAATGATGAATGATGAATATCGTGTTTAGTACTCAGCCAATTTGCAATCTTCAATCTTTTAATTTGCTAATTTTTAATCTGCTAATCTGCTAATCTGCAATCTGCTAATCTGCGATCTTTTAATCTGCAATCTTAACCCCAAAATGTTCCAAATTATCGATGCCAAACTTGGCTTTTACGACCTCGTTGTATTTCTTGAGTTCCTCGAGATTATTGCCTCGTTCCACTTTGTTACAATATTCTTTTTTGAATAATTCGAGTTTCTTAAGAGCTTCGGAATGTAGAGCTACTATAGTGGTGGTTTGTTGGTCGGAAAGTGCAATTTGTTCCTCCAAAATAAGGCGTTGAATTTCCACTAAATCGAAGTAAATATTGATAAAAGAAAGGGCTTGTGGGGTTAGTTCGAAATTGAAATAGCTTTGAAATGGATCGAAAACAGCCTTGGTTGTCCAGTGTAATATTTGCTCACAATCGTAGTTGAAATCTAGAAGGATTTGACACGACAATTCATACTGAGTAGCGGGAATAGTGGACGCTGCCGCACTGATGTAATCCTTGGTTTGTTTTTGTCGTTCTCGAATACGCACTCTGTAGTATGGCGACCACAACTGATAGGGACTTTCCAGGAGTCTACGGCTTTTTATCTTTTCACCATTTTCTCGCTTCGAAAAGGAATAGTTTCCATTTTGATCCAGCAGAACTTGGCAATTTTCGATGAAATCCTTTTGAGAAGCCAATTTTTCAAAGGAACTATAACAAGCCCAATACGGAGCGGTATGTTGCAGCAAAAGTGAATTGCGCAGGTCACCGTGATAATCTTCTTTTAAAAATTGAAAGTAGGGAAGGGAATAGGCGTCGTTTCTGTCAAAAAGCGACAAGAGCGACTTCGATAATATGGTGTCTGCTTTTCGGTTATCATTTTCAAAGACCAGACGAGTAGTGTATTGGATGGATTCCAATGAAGTCTCTTCTGGAGTGGATTTGAAGAATTTTTGAATGTTCATGTCAACCTGGGAAGTCGGTTTGCGCATAACTCTTTCGAAGGGATAAACCGAGGCATTTTCGACGTCGTAATTCAACTGATGAAGCGATAGGGAATTTGAATCAATGGTGATCGAACCTTTGAATTGATTTCTCGATTTTTCTCTCGGTGTAAAGTTGATTTTGATGATGGTTTCCCCATTTTCTCCCAGGTATTTTCCTCCAGAACTTAATCGATAGGTCTTGCGAAGTTGTCGTTTATTCAAGGTAAAAGGTGTATTCGGGAAAAAGTCATTTTCTTCAAAAATTCCGTTCATGCAAAAGGCTCTTGAAAGATTCGTGCTTGTGAAGAGAAAGTTGGAATCAGGTGAGAAGTAGTAACGCCCACTTTTGATTTTTAAATCGCTTACATCGTATCCTTTCAAATCAGCATTGTAATAGGCTTGAAAGAGTTCCACTTGTTTTCCATTCCGGAAGCTTTCCACATCTAAAAACGCCTTGGAAATCTCGGTTGTGAGATATTTTTTATTCAAAGAAATACACTTGTTAAGCAACGAATACAGAGCCGCATTTTCGGCCATCACATCTACTTCTTGTAGTTGCTGGATTTTTGGCTGAAGGGATATTGTATGCCCAACATTTTTCCAAATGAGCCACTGTGACGAATAAGTCAGTGCGAATATTTTGATGGTGTCATTTTCCGAAAAATCAGGACGTTCAAGCTTTCCTTCAAAGTTGCTCACAATTCCTGTTCGTGCATTTTTGTTGTACAGTTTCGCGTAAGGGATGGGTTTACGGGTTTGGGCATCAAGAATTTGAATCTCAGCTTGCCCCAAGGAAACAAATGAGCCCAAAACAATCAACGATATGACCAAAAGTCCTTTCATCTAAGAGCAGAAAACAGCGATATAAATCCAGCCAATAAACAAGAACTGAAGAGGAACACGAAACCACAAATATTTTACACCTGGCCCATCGTATTTCCCTGTTTGGTAATCTAAATTTTCCTTAGCAGCCTTGATATTAAAGGGGAGGGTGAGTATTAAAAATGCAATGATAATCCAGGCGGTCAATTGAATATAATCATCATACAACAAAGCCAAAGCAAAGGCAAATTCCAAGACTCCAGACGCATAAACAAGAAGGGTTCGAGCAGGGAAAAAAACAGGAAGCAAGGCGC
>JAOASF010000037.1 GCA_025210175.1 Crocinitomicaceae bacterium
GTACGAAGGTTATTCATAAGTGCCAATAGCATACCCACAGCATGTTCACCTACGGCATTCCGATTGCCTTCGGGTGAATTGAACAACTCAATTCCCAAACTTTCGGCGAAGGATACATCGATGTTTTCCATACCGGCACCCGAGCGAGCGATAAATTTCAATTGGGGACAAGAACGAAGAACTTGTTCTGTTACTGGAAACTTGGATCGAATAACCAGGCCGTCAAAATGAGGAAGTTCTTTCAGGTTTTGTTCGATACTGTCGTTTTCAGCATGAACACATTCCCACCCGAGATTTATTAGATCATCATTGAGAACATGATGAACGAGATCAACAAAAAGTACGCGCATATTTACATTTGGTATAGGAGCATTCCTACACTAAAATAGATAAACAAACCAAAAACGTCATTGAGGGTGGTAACGAAAGGTCCTGTTGCCAGCGCTGGATCTATCTTGTATTTGTTGAGGATGAGCGGGATAAGTGTACCGAAAATAGCTGCGAATAAAATCACGACAAAAAGGGAAAGACTTACCACGATGCCCAGTTTGGAACTACCGAACAAATACGCGATACCGTAAATTAAAGTGGCCAACATCGCACCATTCACCAGAGCTACCGTTGTTTCTTTGCCAATGCGTTTGGCCACGGTTCCAAATAGATCATTTCCTTTGGCCAAAGACTGCACCACAATTGCAGAAGATTGCACGCCCACATTTCCTCCCATCGCTGTAATTAACGGGATAAAAAAGGCCAGAGCAGGAATCTGAGCAATACCAGCCTCGAAACTCGAGATTACTTGAGCGCCGAGAATTCCACCAAGCATACCGATGAATAACCACGGCAAACGAGCCCTTGAAATTTTCCAGACACTTGAATTGGATTCAATTTTTTCGGAGATACCAGAGGCCAACTGAAAGTCTTTATCTGCCTCCTCCTTGATTAAATCGACCACATCATCGATGGTGATTCGTCCAACGAGTTTTCCTTGAAGGTCTACAACTGGAACGGCTACTAGGTCGTATTTTTCCATGATACGAGCCACCTCCTCTGAATCGTCGTTGTTGCTCAATGAAAATACATTTTTACTCGAATAAAGGTCCCTGATTTTGGTTTTCGGATCGGCAAAAAGGAGTTGCTTAAGTGATAGCAATCCGACCAATTTATTCAGTTCGTCAACGACATAGATGGTGTAGACCTTTTCTACGTCTTCCGCTTGACGTCTCAACTCAACCAAACACCGATTCACAGGCCAATCCAACCGCGCCTGGATGAATTCCTTTTGCATGAGTCCACCCGCAGTGTCTTCGTCGTAATTGAGCAAGTCAACAATGTCTTCAGCCGCTTCGTCATCCTCCATTTGAGAAATGACTTCTTGAATTTTGTCTTCGTCCAATTCACCGAGAATGTCGGCCGCATCATCAGAATCCAAATTTTCCAACTGGTCGGCCATTTCCTTGGTAGAAAGTGAATTCAAGAAACGATCTCGAACATCCTCTTCCAGCTCCATTAAAACATCGGCCTGGGTGTCTTCGTCTAGACAATAATAAATGTACTTGGCTTCCTCTGTTGAGAGGTGATCCATGATTTCGGCAATATCTGCATAGTGGAGTTCAAGTATGTTTTCCTGAATCCAAATTTGATTTTGCTCAGTGATGGCTTTGTGAAGCGCATCCAAGAATTCTTTGGTCAAATCAAACTGCATCTTGCCGGTTTTGGGCAAAGATAATTATTCAAGATGAAGTCCTTATGAAATATTGTGCTCACTCATCTTAGGCTTGTCGGCAATGAAAAGGCTTATCAAAAGGGCAAATAGGGAAACGCCTGCTTGAGTTTCGAGTGTATCTTCAATAAAAAAGCTAAAGAGAAAAATATAACTGAGTACAAAAGGCAGCCAAGCCTGTTTGCGATACATTTCCTTTAGATAGGAGTAAAAGAACCAAAGCGTTAACAAGAATCCTCCAAGACCAAAACTAATCCAGTGAGTTAAATAGGTGTTGTGTGCTCGGAGTCTATATTGGTCAATCAAAGGGGAGTTGTCGGCGATATATTGCTTGTTAAAAGCGTCAGAAACATCACCTGGGCCCACACCCAAAAGAAAATTATGTGTAATTATTCGGGAACCAGTTTTCCAATATTCCAATCGTTGCAAAAGCGAATGTCCGTTGGGTTCATGGTCGTTTTCCAACTGAAATTGTAGGTCGGCGAGTCTTCTCATAATCCCAGACTTTGCACTATTGGGGTTGGCAAATCCTTTTTCAATATTGCGGATGGCCTTTTTATCCAATTTTTTAAATCCCTCTCCGTCTTTCTTCAAGCCCAAAAATGTCATGTATCGATAGAGTGTACCGGTTATTAATTGACCTTGTTCGTCGAAACCATCGTAGGCAAAATTTGAAACTTTTTCCCATTCTTCTTTGAGTTCATCGTCGCAGATATTGATATTCACGAATTGCCCATTTTCGATCATGAAGTTGGTGGTGTCGTGTCTGTACGGATTGCCCCAAGAAGTATGTGAAGGAAGATGTTGTGGCATTTTCATATGGGATCTACCTTGGCTGGTGAGCAAAACAAATCCACCGATGAAGGCGATAAAGGGGAAGAGCAGGAGGATGAAGCGCACGAGTATTTTATGCCATGATTTGAATACCAAAAAGCCATATAAAACTCCTGCTAAGGCGAGAATTCCTGTTAAAACTTGACTTACATAAGTATAGGTCAAGAACCAGAAGATGAGGGCAAGAAGCATCCATTTATAGGTCTTAAACTGCTGACAAAAAAACCACGAAACAACTGTTGCTGCCACCACCATCATAGAGAAACGGATGTGGGAGACGTATTTAGACATGCTTCGGACGTTACTCAACTCTTCGCCTTGATTGTAAAAATAGTAGGTAATAAAATTGACGAGAGTAATGAGAAAGACACTGCCCACAAAAACGCCAAGCACGATTGACAGGTCTTTTTTGCCCAAAGGTTTCGCCGCCAGAGCTAATGGTAAGGCAAGTAAAGGAAGTTTTTTTCGCAAATCGGTCAAGCCGTAGCCGAGGTTGTAGGACCATGCAAGTCCGATTATTCCTAAACAGAAAAGTAAAATGAGTAAAAGAGCCGGAACATTTTTCTTCAGACGTTCCCAGTAGGTTAAATATTCGCCTTCTAAAACGAGGTTACTGACGCCCCAAATCGCTCCGATAGACATAAGCACCTTGTTGAATGGCAAACCTGCAGCGAGGATGCACATTCCGAGTACGTGAAGGAAATCGTGTGCCTTCGGACCGAACCAACGGTTGAGCATGTGTTATTGAAGAATTTTGGCGTATTGAGTAGAGTTGTTGAGAACCTCCATGGCTTTTTTCACAAAGTCATCCGAACCAAAAGAATGCTCCATTCTACCCGTTTGGTAATAGTATCGTGCAACAATTTCATTTTCGAGCATTTCTTTGATCTCTTTTTTGAATTTTTCCAGATCCCTTTCCTTGCTCGGTGTCACCCTTTTCAATAAGGCAGCGTATTCATCCTCAGCATCGGTGATGTATCCTTCTTCCTCCGCAGTTTTTCTCATTCGCTTGAGCATTTCTTCGGAGGCAGTTGAATAGTCAAATTCTTGCTTCAAGACATATTCCTTGAATTCTTTGTATTCTTCATCCGTCAAGTGAAAATCTTTCGCAGCCGCAATTTGAGGGTGCTTTTTAACATATGCAGATGCAAAGTTGAATAGAAAATCATTTGCGTAAACGGTAACCGTAAGTCTGCTCAATTCATTTTTGTCGACACGAATGTCTGGTTCAATTCCTCGTCCATAGATCACATCGCGACCATTGACGGTTTTAAACTTTTTAATGAGTGAGTCTGGAATTTCAGCTGGGTTGATGCCATCAGCATTGTCGTAGTAATCCAAGCGCTGAACACATCTACCTGATGGGGTGTAATATTTTGCAATGGTCAATTTCATTTTTGAACCATATTTCAAGTCATAGGTACGTTGCACCAGTCCTTTTCCAAAAGAGGTAGTCCCGATGATAACAGCTCGATCCAAATCTTGCAGGGTACCGGCCACAATCTCACTCGCTGATGCGGAGTTCTCATCAATTAATACAACCAAGGGAATGTTCAAATCCATCGGTTGATCTTGGGTGGCGTATACATGGTTTTCTTCTGGAATGCGTCCCTTTGTGGTAACGACGGTTTGTCCTTTTTTAACAAACATGTTCACAATGCGCACGGCTTCAATCAACAATCCTCCACCATTTCCTCTCAAATCAAGCACCAAGGCTTGCGCATCCTCACTTTGCAATTTCACGAAGGCCTTTTTGACATCTGAAGAAGCGGTTTGTGTGAAAGAATTCAACTTGATGTAACCAACTTTTTGATCGAGCATACCTGAGTAGGGTACATCTGGCAATTTGATTTCATCTCGTTCAATGTTGATGTCTACCACTTGTCCGTCACGCTCCACTTTTACCTTTACGATTGTTCCTTTAGGTCCTTTTAATGAAGAAGATACTTCGTCACTTTGTTTACCCAGCATGTCTTTTCCGTCGATTGATAGGATTTTGTCGCCTGCTTTAACCCCAGCCTTGAGAGCCGGACTCCCTTCGTAGGGCTCAACGAAATAGGTTGCATCGTCCATTTTGCGGATTAAGGCACCAACGCCACCGTATTGGCCTGTGGTCATTAAGCGATAATCTTCAATGTTGTTTTCGTGGTAGAATACTGTGTAAGGGTCCAACTCGTGCAACATTGCATCGATGCCGGCTTTTGCCAATTTTCCAGGTTGCGGGTCGTCTACATAATAAAGGTCGAGATGCTGATAAATTAAATCCATCAGCTCCATGGTTTTCAATACTTCAAAACCGTTGCTTTGGGCACGAACGCCGTTGAAGGTAAGGGTCAGAAGTAGAACTCCTAGGGCGACACTCAATTTATTTCTCAAGCTTGTAATCATGTAATTTCTGAATTAGTTGTTCCACAATTTTACCGTATTTCTTTTGAACGAGTGCAAAATCAGGTATTTGGTCGCCAGTGAAGATTACAGCAAAGTGTAAATGTATTTTTTTCTCTTGGAGTAACGTTTCCAATTCCGCTTTATTCTGTCGGATGCTTTCGCGAATTAAACGCTTGATGCGATTTCTCTGAAAGGCCCGTTTCATTTTTTTCTTGGGAACAGAAATGAGGGTTTGAAAAGGGACATCGGTAGTGGAAACCACAATTTTGTATTTAACCCGAAAGGGAAAGGCTTGCACGTTGTGGCCTTCCTTAAATAGAAGGTCGATATCTATCTTCGAACAAAGTTTGTATTCCTTGCCAAACGAAAAGTCCATTGGCTGCTTATTGGTCGATGCGGGGTAAGTTTATTTTTTCGCGCACCACAAAGCAGGTTGGGTAGGTTTGTAGCAAGATGTTTTTCCATTTGTCTGCTTCCATTTGCGTGCGAAAATCACCCACCTTTAAGATGTAGTTAGGAGCATTATAGATGAGATAGCTGTCTACTTTCGGATGCTGGGAGATGAATTTTGCGCGAGCTTCGTCTACCACCTTACGGTCTGAATCAAAGATTAACTGCAAGCGGTATCCTGTTATTTGAACACTTGTAGCTGGTGGTACAGGCATTCCTTGTTTTTTGACCAACAGCTCCAAACGAGGGTCACTTACAATTTGCACATCACCCGTCTGCGCCATTAGCTCATTGGTTAATAACAAAGAGGCAAAGGTGAAAAGAAGAAGAGCTGTATTTTTCATGTTTGATGATTCAAAGTGTACAAAGGTACGTTTCTTTAAGAGATGAAGTTTCAAATTCACTGAGGTGATTTGGCAAATTCGTTCAAAAAACATTCCAAAATCCGCGACAAGTTCTAGCTCTATATCTCGGTGTTTTGCAAGAGAAATGAAAACTGTTAAAAAGCTCTAAAATCCGTCCAGAAATTTATTTAGAATCATTTTAAATTAGGTTTGGCTCGTCCAAAATTTGTCACAAAACTGTCAGCGCATCTCAGTATTGTTCTAATTTTGCATCCGTCTATCTGTGTCTTGATGCAGGTGGTACGCAGTTTTGTAAATGAAAATATCTATCAATCAGATGTTTAGAAACTTTAACAAATACTGTGTAGGTTTAATAGCGGTTGCATTTTTATCCTACACAAATTTTACACAGGCCCAAGGTGAGGCGCTTTTTAAAGCAAAATGTGCGAGCTGTCACCAGCCACACAAAAACGGGACAGGACCGAAATTATTTCAGGTTCGTCAGAAATGGGCAGATGGCGGAGCCAAAGAAGGTTCCATTTATCAATGGGTAAACAACTGGCAAAATGCTGCGGCTTCTGATCCGTACGCAAAGACAGTTTCTACATGGTCTCCTACAGCCATGTCTCAGTTCCCGGAATTAAACAAAGAAGATATCGATGCCATCATGGATTGGGTGGATGCTCAACCAGAGCCAGGAGCTGGTGGACCAGAAGGTCCAGCAAATCTTGCTGAAGGTGGAGCAGTTGAAGAAGAAGGTGGTAACACTGGACTTTGGCTGATCTTGGGCGTTGTATTCGCAATCGTTATCGCTGCTGTTACAGGAGTGAAGCGTCAATTGAACAGAGCTGCGGCCTTAGCTGACGGTGTTGAGATTGACGACAAGATGACGTACATGGAGGAGTTGAAAGCTTGGGCATGGAAAAACAAAGGTCGCGTTGGTATTGTATCATTGGTTGTTTTGATTGTTGTTTTAGTAACAGCTTTGCAAGGTCTTGGAAATATCGGTGTAGTATCGGGTTACCAACCATCTCAACCAATTGAATTCCCTCACTCAGTTCACGCTGGATTGAATGGGATTGACTGTAAGTACTGTCACAACTCAGTTACAAAATCGAAGTCTGCAGGTTTGCCAACGGTGAATGTTTGTATGAACTGTCACAAGCAAATCAACGGAAATACTCCTGAGCAACAAGAAAAGATTGCAAAGATTTACGAAGCCGCTGGATGGGATCCTGAAGGAGCTGGTAAATACACGGGAGAGACGAAAGAAATCATCTGGAACAAAGTTCACGTTCTTCCTGACCACGTTTACTTTAACCACTCTCAACACGTTGTAGTGGGAGGTGTTGACTGTAAGCAGTGTCACGGAGACATGGCCAAAATGACAGAAACTGCAAAAGTTCAACCTGTAGAGGAATTGAACAAAGTTGAAGGAAATGTTCAGTTGACAAAACCAACTCTTACTATGGGATGGTGTATCGAATGTCACGGTGAGAAAGAAATTTCTACTGGATCTATCGACAGCAAAAATGATGGTTACTACAACGAGATCCACAAGCGTTTGTTGAACAACGATAAGAAGTTGTACAAAGAATACTTGAAAGACGGTAAAGTAACTGTGAAAGAACTAGGTGGTTGGGAATGTGCTAAGTGCCACTATTAATAAATACGAATCGAAAGAACTCGAATATAGATATGGGAATGACTAGAAAATATTGGAAAGGTCTCGACGAATTGAAAGAGACGCCAGAATTCCTCAAACATAGAGATCAAGAGTTTCCAAGAGAAACTCAAGTTGAAGAGTTTTTGTCGGATGAGCGTTTGGCTGAATCTTCAACTGCACGACGTGATTTCTTGAAATTCTTAGGATTCAGTGTTGCTGCAGCTACAGTTGCTGCATGTGAGGCTCCTGTAACAAAGGCTATTCCGTACGTGAATAAGCCGGAGAACGTAACACCAGGTATGCCAACTTGGTACGCTTCTACTTTTTACGATGGTAACTCGTACGCGAGTATCCTTGTAAAAACACGTGAAGGACGTCCTATTTTCATCAAAGGAAACAAAGACCACGGTATTACCAAAGGAAATGTGAACCCACAAATCATTGGTTCTGTTTTGGGTCTATACGATAGCGAAAGATTGACTTCACCTATGAAAGGTGGTAAAGTTTCATCTTGGTCGTCTGTCGACACAGATATTAAAGCTGCATTGCAAGATGTGAAATCAAAGAATGGAAAAATCGTTATGGTTTCGAATTCGATCATTTCACCGACTACAATGACAGTTATCGAAGAATTCAAGTCTGCTGTTGGTGCTAATTTCGAGCACATTCAGTACGACGCACAGTCTTTCGCTGGTATTCGTCAAGCAAACTTGGAGACATTCGGTGAAGCATTCATTCCAGACTACGATTTCACAAAGGCAAAAACGATTGTTTCTGTAGGAGCGGACTTCATGAGTTCTTGGTTGATGTCTACGCAATACCAAGCTCAATACGGGGAGAATAGAAACCCGGATGGAGAGTGGATGTCGAAGCACTTCCAGTTCGAGTCGGTAATGTCAATTACAGGTTCTAACGCAGATGAGCGTGGAACGATCAAGCCTTCTCAACAAGCAAACGTATTGGCTTACTTGTTGAAAGCATTCGGTGTTTCAGTTAACGGAGTTTCTACGACTCTTTCTGACCAAACACGCAAAGTTGCCGATTCAGCAATTAAATCTTTGAAAGAATCACGTTCAGCTTCTTTGGTTGTATGTGGATCAAATAACCCAGCAGTTCAAGTTTTGGCTAACAAGTTGAACATGGTGTTGGGAGCTTACACAACAACAATTAATGTTAACGATAAATTGAACATGTTCATGTCAGAAGACGTGAAGATGGCTCAATTTGTTAAGGATGTTGTTGCTGGAAAAGGTGCAGACATGGTCTTGTTCGCAGGAGTGAACCCAGTTTATACCTTGGCAAACGGAGCTCAATTTGCTGAAGGATTGAAGAAAGTGAAATACTCTATTTCATTCGCTTCTCACGCAGACGAAACAGCTTCACATTGTAAATTCATTTGTCCAGACCACCATGCATTGGAGGCTTGGAATGATTACAACCCGAAAACTTCTCACTACGCAGTAGCACAGCCGACTATTCGTCCGTTGCACAACACAGCTGCTATGCAAGAGAGCCTCTTGGTTTGGGCTAAATTGGCTTCAAGAGGAGGTAAGGATTCTAAAGTATATTACGATCGCATTGCGAAGAATTGGGAAATGTATGGTTTCTCGACGCAAACCGAATATGCAGATTGGAATACATACTGGGGTATGGCCATCCACAATTCTTGTATGGATGACGATATTCCAGCGGCAACTGCACCTACCTTTAACGAGGGGGCATTGAGCGGATTGTCTTCAAAATTGCCAAAAGAGGGAGCTCTTGAGGTTGTTTTGTACCAAAAAGCAGCAATTGGAACGGGTAACTATGCAAACAACCCTTGGATGCAAGAGATGCCAGATCCAATTACGAAGGTAACTTGGGATAACTACATCACTATGAACCCAGTTTCTATGAAGAAAGATGGTTACGCTACCACTTTCGATCAAGAAAATGGATTGAACATGGCGACAGTTACCGTTAACGGTAAATCAGTTACGCTTCCAGTTTACCCAACACCAGGACAAGCAGTAGGTACAGTTGGTATCGCTCTTGGATACGGTCGTGGAGGAAACGGAGAGAAAATCGGTAAAGCTGCATACCAAACAAAAGAATACGGAGGTCACGTTACAGACGATAAAGGAAACCCAATGCCAATTGGAGCAAATGCTTTTGCTTTCGTTGGAATAGAGAACGGAACGATGTCTTACAGTGCGGAAGGTAAAATGGCGATGGTTGAGGGAATGTACCCAATCGCTGCTACACAAATCCACCACACGGTAATGGGCCGTCACTCTATTGTTCGTGAGACTACATTGGATATTTACAAAAACAGAGATGCATCTGCTTACAACCCTAAGCACATGTTGGAAACACACCACGGACCTGAGGAAATCAGTGAGTTCGATCTTTGGGATGCGCATCCAGTAGAAAAAATTGGACACCGTTGGGCAATGACTATTGACTTGAACAGCTGTTATGGTTGTGGATCTTGTTTGATCGCTTGTCAGTCAGAAAACAACGTTCCGGTTGTAGGTAAAGACGAAGTAAGAAGAGGTCGTGAGATGCACTGGTTGCGTATTGACCGTTACTTCTCTTCGGATGAGGAAGCAACAATTGGTACCAAGGCAGATGAGGATACATTTGCTTACGACAAGGCAGAAGAGGCAGCAGAGAACCCGAAAGTAGTTCACATGCCAATGATGTGTCACCACTGTAATCA
>JAOASF010000038.1 GCA_025210175.1 Crocinitomicaceae bacterium
CATCAATCTTCCACCGTTCATTACGAACTGATCTATTAGGTAAAGATCCTTTGAACTAAAGCGCTCCGTTGGATCAGCAATGATCAAGCCGTCTACATTTTGCAAGGCGTCGATACTGTCATTCAAGTTGATATCTCTTAAGATGTAATAGGGAGAAATCAAGGCACGCGCGCGTTGCGTTTCTTGATAGGTGAGTTCCCCGTGACCTTGCAAAATACCAATCACAGGTTTCTTTTCCTCAACAGCTCTTCGGATAGACGAAATCAAGATGTATTCAAGATTGTTAATCGAATTTTGAATAATGTTGCTCATTCCTTCCAAACGATTGGGTTTTCCTGGAGAGGTCCCGGGTAAAAATTGGATAATGTTTACGGTTGAACCGCCGTATTCGATAACCGCACCGGGCCATACCAACATTTGACTTTGCTGTCCATCCTTGCTGAACACTATGTCCATCGGCACAATCCCTTTGCCTTTGTTGTACAAACTTTCGTACAATTCTTGTTTTTCAGCCTCAGTTCCGGTGTTGGGATTAATAAATTCGTATTCGATTCGCTTTCCTGCGTATTGTTTAAACTCCTTCAATTTATCTTCTACGGCATCCTTGAAATACTTCAGGTTGGAAGGCAGGTTGCCGTCAAGGTAAATTTTAAGCAAAAGACGGTTATTGAAGTTCTCTTCATTGTCCAAATACTCCACTGTTCCCTGAGATAGAGAATAGCGCTTGTCTTTGGTGGCGTCGATACGCATGTTCACGAAAGAAGAGATGATGTTTACCAACACCAAAGCCACGGCCAATACACCGAGGAAGGTCCAATTGAATATGCCTTTGAAAAGTTTATTGTTCTCCTTCATGACTTATTTTTTTAAGCTTTTAATTACGGTAAGTGCAGCAAATAAAAACAAGGTTATTACTGAAAAGAAGTAGACCAAATCCTTCGTATCGATTACACCGCGCTTAATCGAATCGTAGTGAAACGCCATGCCGATGTATTGAATAACGGTGTCGAAACTCCCCAATAATTTATAAGACCCCAAAAGGTTAAAACCATCGTAAAAAAGCCAACAGATAAACATCGACAAGATGAAGGCAACAATTTGGCTACTAGTTATGGAAGAGGCAAAAATTCCAATGGCTACAAAGACCGACCCGAGCAACAAAAGTCCGAGGTAGGAGGTAATGGTAGCACCTGTATCGATCACACCTACTGGATTTCCCAATTGATACATTGAAAAATAGTAAACCAAAGTAGGAATCAAGGAGAGGGCTACTAAAGTGACTCCTGCCCAGTATTTGGCCAATAAAATTTGAAAATCAGACAAGGGGCGGGTAAATAGCAACTCTATGGTACCTGTTCTTCTTTCCTCAGCAATTGAACGCATGGTGATCGCTGGTATTAAGATTAAAAAGATGACAGGGGAAAGGTTGAAAAAAGGAATTAAATCCGCTTCCTCACCCTCCAGTAAGTTCGTATTCTCCGAAATGATCCAGTGAAATAGTCCCGAAGCAATCAGATAGATGAAGATGAATATATATCCAATAATGGAACTAAGAAAACTCCTAATTTCCTTGAGATAAAGTGCTTTCATTGTTGTTCAGCCGATTTTTGGTCAAAATTATAAATATCCACTTAATCGGATGGGTGGAAATGACTCAATTGACTGAATCTTTTACTGACTCAATTGTTTAAAACCTTAACCTGCATTTCTTTCGACGTAACGAATGATGGATTTCGCAATATCCTTGCCGGTTGCCTTTTCAATTCCTTCCAATCCAGGTGAACTGTTTACCTCCAGTATAAGTGGCCCTCGGGCACTTTGTAACATATCGACTCCTGCAATTCCCAATCCCATCGCTTTTGCGGCTTTCAAGGCTGCATTTTCCTCGTCGTCTGTAAGTTGGATTACTTCGGCAGATCCCCCTCTGTGCAAATTGGATCGAAATTCACCCGGTTTTCCTTGTCGTTTCATCGCTCCAACAACCACACCGTCTACTACAAAGGCTCTGATATCTGCTCCTTTTGCTTCTCGAATGAATTCCTGAATGATAACACGCGCTTGTAGGCCATTAAACGCCTCGATAACCGAAGCGGCTGCATTTTCATTATTGGCCAAAACCACACCTAAACCTTGCGTCCCTTCTAGCAACTTGATAACGCATGGAGCACCACCCACTTCCTTGATGATACTTGCTGTATGCTTGGAGTAATTAGAGAAAACCGTTTTGGGCATTCCCAAGCCAGCTCGCGACAAGATTTGTAAACTTCTTAGTTTATCTCGCGAACGCATCAAGGCTTGACTCTCTATAGCCGAAAAAACACGCATCATTTCAAACTGACGAATTACCGCCGTTCCATAAAAAGTAACCGAAGCGCCAATTCGAGGAATAATGGCATCAATATCTTTCAACACTTCGTCGTTATAACGAATCGTTGGCTTTTTCTTTTCGATTACAATGTCGCACTTGGCGTGATCAATGACCAACATTTCGTGACCTTTTTTCTCGCCAGCTTCAACCAAGCGAGAAGTAGAGTAGAGCTTCGGGTTACGCGATAAGATTGCGATTTTCATGGATATGCTTTGCTATAAAGATTGTTGGATACTTACAAAGAAACAAGACTTAAGGAACTTGTTTACAAAAACTTAATTTACTTCTCGTCGAAACCATTGAATACGGTAGATGTAGTCCATGCCTCAGGTCTGTCGGCAAACCAAGGTTTGATTTTTGGCCATACTTTACCGAAGGTTTCTGAATGGCGATAGGCGTTCAAATCTACTTCTGAATTCCATAAGCTATAGGTAAAGAATACATTGCTTTGTTTTTGGTCGCGAAGCATCTGCATACCTGCGCAACCTGGAAATTGGTTCACCAAGTGTTTGATGTTTTCAAAGAATGCAAGAAAATCATCTTCCCTCTCTTTTTGAAAGGTCAATTTTACGATACGTACAATCATGATTAAAAAAGTTCTTCTAAACTTGTTCGTGATCCTTGGGGTTGAAATTCGATTCTAATTTTGTCATTCACTTTCAATCCCAGTAATTTTTCTGCTCCACCTAGTCCATTATTGGCTCCTCTATTGATGGCAATTTCAATATATCTTCGCTCGTTAAAAATCGCAACGCGCTCTCCAGTATTTACTTCGTTGTAACTGCTCGAAATCACATCAATGTAGTATTCCTTTCTCCGCATGTATAGGACAAAAGGATTGTTCTTTCCAACTTTTTCAAACAAGCTCTCATGAATGTTTGTTATGGCGTTACCGTAAGTATCGATGTAAGCAATGATTCCAACGATAACATTCTCTTCTGTAGTTGGTTCAAGTAAAAGAGAGGTTTTGAACTGTTCCTCCTTGCTAGCAAAATCGTCAATATTTTCTCCCGACAAAATTCGAATTGCCGCTGGTACATACATGTTTTTGGATGGAAAATTGAATAGCTTTGGGTTGGACAAAACATCGTCTATTCTAAATAGCTCATAATCCTGGTCTGTCCCCAAAAATGCGCCGAAAAAGCCGTTGTTGTTGGCTACAATATACTGTCCATCCTTTTTCAAGATGCATGGAAAAGATCCATCCAAACCGTTAAAATTGACAATGGGCTCCGTGTCCACTGCTACTAAGTGAACTGTTCCTTCTGGAAACTCGTGAAAACAACTTTTCAAGACGTAGGCCGCCTGCGCAGAATCGAAAGGTCGAATGAGGTGGGTAACATCCACAATTTGAATGGAAGAATCAACCCTTAGGATAGAAGCTTTTAAGGCTGCCACGTAGTGGTCGCTTAGCCCCATATCTGATGTCAAAGTGATGATTTTCATCCAGTGTTTCCCCTCCTTATCGTGGATTTATTTCTAATTTTGACCAAAAATAAGTTTTTAGACAGTTCATATTATTTCTTTCCATAAAAAGTTCCCTTTGATAGAAAAGAAAATCGAGGTAAAAGGAGTCAATCCGATTGAATTTTTTGGGGTTAACAACACCAAATTCAAGCACATAAAAAGTTTCTTCCCGGACTTAAAAATCAACTCGCGCGGAAATGTAATTTCTGTGAATGGAGACATTCGTTTGGTGGGTGTGTTTGAGGACAAACTCAAACTGATTTTTCAGTACTTAAAGAAACACGACACCATCACCGAAAACAACATTGATAATTTGATGGAAGACGAAGGTTCCAAAATGGTTGAAAAAGAAGATCGTTCTGGAATTATCGTGTATGGTAATCACGGACTTAAGGTAAAAGCACGAACCATCAACCAGCAAAAGTTGGTAAAGGCGGTGAATGAACACGACATGGTTTTTGCTGTAGGACCAGCGGGAACGGGAAAAACCTATACAGCCGTAGCTCTGGCTGTTCGAGCGCTAAAGGAAAAGGAGGTCAAACGAATTATCCTGACAAGACCAGCTGTTGAGGCAGGTGAAAACCTTGGTTTTTTGCCAGGGGATATGAAGGAAAAACTCGATCCGTATATGATGCCATTGTACGATGCGCTTCGCGACATGATTCCGGCTGAGAAGTTAAAAGACATGATCGAATTTGGCGTTATCGAAATTGCACCGCTGGCTTTTATGCGCGGTAGAACTTTAGACAAAGCCTTTGTCATTCTGGATGAAGCTCAAAACGCAACCAAGATGCAAATGAAGATGTTTTTGACACGTATGGGAATGTCGGCCAAATTTGTGGTTACTGGAGATATGTCTCAAGTGGATTTACCTCGCAAACAGCAGTCGGGTTTGAGTTACGCCTTAGACCTTCTAAAAGATACAGAGGGATTAGGCATTATTCGTTTGAACCAAACAGACGTTATTCGTCACCCCTTGGTGAAACGAATCATCGACGCTTTCGATAAAGCGGATGCCGAAGAGAAAAAAAGAAAACAAAACGAAGAAGATAATTTCAATAAATAGAAAATGAACGCATTGGTGAAATCGGAGTTCCAGTTTGCTGGACAACAAAAGGTTTACAACGGAAAAGTACGCGACGTTTACACTCTCGATAATGGACTTTTGGTCATGGTGGCTTCAGATCGCATTTCTGCCTTCGACCACATCTTGCCGAAAGGAATTCCGCATAAAGGACAGGTGTTGAATCAAGTAGCAACCCACTTTTTGCACGCAACAAAAG
>JAOASF010000001.1 GCA_025210175.1 Crocinitomicaceae bacterium
AGCCAAATCATTGTACACGGAAGCAAGTAAACTCAATAGTGCTGACCCTCTTCCTCGTGAACAAATCAAGAAAATAGATGCAGCACTTAAGGAGGAAGCTGCCAACAATGCTTTGGATAAAAATTATGAGGAAGCGATGAAGTTGGCTAACAACCTTTTTACGCAAAACAAAATTGAAGAAGCCAAAGCCAAATACACCGAAGCTTCTAAACTAAAACCAACAGAAACGGCACCGAAAGACGGAATCAAGAAATGTGATGACCAATTGGCCAAAATGCAAGCGGATACCCAGAAGGAAGCCAAAATAAAAGCTTTGTTTGAGGAAGGTCAAAAATTGATAGACACAAAAAATTATCTCCAGGCCAAAACCAAGTACAAGGAAATTCAAACCTTGGATCCATCAAAGAATTTAGCACAAGTAAAGTTGGATGAAATTGACCGAATTCTTGCTGATGAAGAAAAGGCAAAAAATTTGGAGGCTGACTTTAAAAAAGCCGTCCAAGAAGGAGATCAATTTGCTAAGTCGAATAACCTGGAAATGGCCAAAGAGCGTTATGGTGCAGCCTTGCAGTTGAAGTCGGATCCATCCGTACAGGGCAAGTACGACAAAGTGGTTGCCGACATGGCCACTAATCAAGCAGATGCATTGGTGAAAAAGAAATATGATGAAGCCATTTCAGTTGCCGATAATTTGTTTGCACAAAACAAGTTAGAAGAAGCCAAATCCAAATACAAAGAGGCAGCAGCATTGGATGGTAGTCAGGCGAAACCGCGTGAAAAAATTGCACAAATTGATGCCCAATTGTCCAAAGATACAGCCTTAGACGAAAAGTATAAGCAGGCCATGGATAGAGGAAATAGCCTGATGAAGGAAGAAAAGTATTTGGACGCAATTAAGGAATACAACCTTGCCCTGGGGTTGAAACCGAATGAAATAGAACCGAAGCGCAAAGCCGAGGAGGCCGAACGAATGGAGAAGGCCAAGAATAACGAGGCCGATTTGCAATTCGAGAAAATAATATCAACAGCTCAAACCAAAATTGAAGAAGGATCTTACGAAAAGGCGAAAGAACTCTTGAATCGAGCGAAGACCTTCCGTCCTGAAGACAAACGTCCCAACCAAATGTTGGCGGAAATAGAACGTTTGATGCAGGGAGAAAAAGCCTTGGCGGATAATTTGACTAAGGCCAAAAAAGCTGAAGACGCCAAAGACTATCCAAATGCAATCAAGTATTATTCGGAAGCTTATAAGTTGAATTCTTCGGATCAAAAAGTCAAAGATAAAATCGATGAACTGAAAAAATTGCAAGCCGCAGTGGCCGATGAAAAGCAAAAGGAAAAGCTGTTTGAAGAAAATGTGAATCGAGGAAATACAGCCTTTGGCTTGAAACGCTACGAAAATGCTTTAGAAAGCTATGAAAATGCGCTTTCTTTCAAACCAGGTGATCAAAAGACAAAAGATCGCATTCAGGAAATCAAGCAAATCATGGACGATCTGGCCAAGGCAGCAAAGGCGGATGAGGACATGTATGCTCAATTTGAAAGCCTTGTTCAAAAAGCAGACGAGCAGTTTCAATTGAAAAACTTTGAAGAGGCTGCGAAAATATATCAGGAAGCTTCAAAGGTCAATCCATCTAGTCCCTATCCAAAACGTCAAATTGATGAATGCAAGCGATTGATTTCTAAAATTTCGAGCCGCGAATTGCAAGCCAAATACGATCAATTAATCACCAATGCCGACATTGCTTACGAACGAAAAGAGCTGGAAAAAGCCAAGACCATATTCAACGAGGCACTCGATTTAAAACCAAGCGAGGCCTATCCCAAAAAGAGAATTGCAGAAATAGATGCTCTATTGAATCCTGTAATTGTGGATAACGGCAAACTAGAGCCTTTAGGCGAAGCTTTTGAAGGAGATGGTGAATTGGAGTTGGCCAAAGCGGACCTACAAAGAAAAAACCAAAAGAACCAAACGGTTGACGATGTTACTTTGCGCAATACGGCAATAGTCGATTCCATTTCAAATGAAAAGAAGCAAGATAACCTGAACAAATCGGATGAGATTTTTAAAGTAAATACCCAGGTTCGAGAAAGAAACGAAGAGGCGAAAAACGATCTTCAAGAATCGGAGTCGAAGCTAAAAACGGAATTGTCAAAAATTGAGGAGCAAAACGAAAAAAATCAAGCTTACGATCGCAAAGAACAACTTCAGATGAAGGAAAATATTGCTTCCGTTGAAAATAGAAGAGAAGAAACCAGCCAGAGTCAAAAAGAACTATTAGAGGTAAAAACAAAAGAAAACAATGCCGTTGTTTCGAACATGAACCTGAAAGCTGAGGAGGCTTTTGTGGAATCGCAAAAGGGAAAACAAAACGAGGCACAACAACTGAAAACAATGAGCAATGAAATGGAACAGAAAGACCAGGCCGTTGCAACAGGTGTTATCGAACTCAATCAAGCCCAAATCAAAGCTGCAGAAATGCGTGTGAATGAAATGGAGGAGAATAGAGCCAATAGCAATTATGCCGGAAATGTAGCGAATCAAGCGAGTAATGATGCAGTGGTTTCTTCTGTTTATTCCAAAAATACACAGGATGCAGAGATAGCTCGAAAAAATGCTTTGGATGTTGATGAAACAAGCTTGAGAGCCGAAAATATAGAAAGAAGCAGAGCTCAAGAAATGGATCGAAAGTCGAAGCAAACGACGCAATCCGTAGACCAGATTGAGGACCGTATCTTGGTTGAAGATATTGGACGTGATGAAAAGCGTGTAGAAGCAATTGAACAATTGAAGTCGAACCAAACCAACCTCGACGTCAAGGCAAGACAAGAATACAATGCACAAATGGAACGCCGTTATTCTGCCAATGATCAAATCGTTACCGAAGAAAAGGAGCGATACAGAAGGGCCTTGGAGGCGCAAGAGGAGGACAAACAGTCGTATACTTCCTTGGATGAGATAAAAAAACGAACCATCAAAGAGCAAGAGGCACTCCAAACGAGCGATGACACTGGCAATAAGGAAACAACCACTGCCATCAATCAAGTCACCTCTAAAGTGGAAGAAAATGCGAGAACGACCACAGAAAGACAAGAAGAAAACCAGCAGACAGTCAATGATTTCCGTGCGGGTTCCACCAACAAGAACGAGGAGCTAGCTTTGCAAACACAGAAAAAAGTAGAAAGCCAAAAGCAAAACGTTGAAGATGCGATGTCGGCCCAAAGAGCAAGAGCAGAAGAAGCCTTAAAGGTGAATCAACAAAAGGCGGTGGCAGCCAACGAAATATCGGATGCTGAAGCCAATGCGCAACGCAGAAACGAGGCTTTGAATCGAGAGAAACAAATTGCTACCCAAGGGGCTATTCACAACGTTGATAAAAAGGTGGAGGAATCGAGCCAGGTTTCGAACGACAAACAATTTGAAAATTCCAAAGTTGTTCAGAACGCCACTTCGTACAGAGCTACGGATAATGCAATAAAGGCAGAGGATACCCGAAAGAAAAATCAACAAGCTCAGGCGAAATTGGACAAAATGAACAATGATCCAACCAAGATTGAGAACAAAAACAGTTTAGGACAAGAATATCCGGAAGGAGTAACAGAAGAGAAATTCAAGCAAAACGACGAGAAAGGTATTTTAAAAGCAATCATTACGCGAAGAATTGTTGTGGTTGAGGGTCATGGTGATGTTTATGTCCGTACACAAACCACTACTTTTACCACCTATACCAAAAACGGAGAACCGACAACAGAATATGTTTGGCAAAAGGAAACACAAGGCGGTAAGCTGGTTCGCAATTAGTTGCAGTATATTGGTGGCTTGTCAGCAAAGCACCGACAAAACCTTAATCAGAGGTGAGGCACAGGGTACGACTTATACCATTATCCTTCCAGATAAGGAGCCAATTTTAAAGGAAAGCATCGATTCGCTTTTAAAGGATTTTGACCAATCCTTATCGACCTACGATGAAAATTCCTTGATTTCTCAAATAAATGCCGCATCAGGAAGTATTAAAATCCCAAAGTCGGATTCCTATTTTTCCGCCTGTTTTCAATTGTCTAAAAAGGTGCATCAATTGACAGAGGGAGCCTTCGATCCTACGGTTTTTCCTCTCATTAAAGCCTGGGGCTTTTTCAAAGAAATGGAAAATGTACCCACTGACCGGCAGATTGATAGTTTGTTGATATTTACAGGGTTTGATAAGGTCAATTTGACGCAAAATGTTGTCGAAAAAAGAGATGAGCGCGTTTCTTTAGATTTTAATGCAATAGCCCAAGGGTTAAGTGTTGATGTTGTATGCGAATATTTGCAAAACCGGGGAGTGCTCAATTACTTCGTAGAAATAGGAGGTGAAATTCGCGTTAAAGGGTTCAATCCGGATGGAAACGAATGGAGAATAGGAGTAGATGTTCCCACTGAAAACCCAAAAGTAGATGTTCGCGAAATTCAAGATGTTCTAGAACTAACTGACGGAGCGGTTGCTACTAGCGGTAATTATCGAAAGTTTTACATAAAAGACGGTAAGAAATACGCCCATACTTTGGACCCAAAAACCGGCAGGCCAGCAGAAAATGACTTATTGAGTGCTACTGTAATTGCACAATCGGCTGGGTTA
Organism: Crocinitomicaceae bacterium; assembly: GCA_025210175.1. GTDB lineage: Bacteria > Bacteroidota > Bacteroidia > Flavobacteriales_D > Crocinitomicaceae > UBA2040. The sequence goes on from JAOASF010000001.1 coordinate 4,617, forward strand.
GCTGATGGTCTGGCTACAGCTTTTATGGTCATGGGGACAGACAAAACCAAGAATTGGCTTACCGACCACCCAGAAATAAAGGTCTACCTGATTTCGAGAGGAAAAGATGGGAAGAATGTTGTTTTTCAGAATTAGACTATTCAAACTTCTCTGTTAGCAACATTCTCAGGAATCGACAAGAATCACAGTTTTTTAATTCTAACTTCGTTAAAAGCTTCTTCACATGCGAATTCTACGATTTGTTCTACTTCTGTTCATGCTTATAATAGGCGTGCTAATCAGTTTGCATTATTGGAGTACAGCCCAGTTTTCGTCCATTAAGCAAGTTCCGATTTATTCCTTGGTGTTAATCATGAGTTACATCATTCTTCACTTTATCAAGAAATTGCTTTTCAACGATGCTGAGTGGTATGATAATCTCTATTACATCGCATTGATATCTATAGTATTACCTGTGTTTTTTGCCAATAGCAACAACGCAAGAACCTTTCATCTCATCTTAGACCTAGGCGTGTGTTTTTTCATGCTTCCTGTTTTAATTGAAGGGTGGATAATTAGAAAACCTCAAAAAGATTTGCTCGAAGATGAATAGAGTTCATTTTATCGCCATAGGGGGGAGTGCCATGCACAATTTGGCCATAGCCCTCAACCGCAAAGGTTATCGCGTAACAGGATCAGATGATGAAATTTTTGAGCCCTCCAGAGGTCGCTTGGATCGTGAAGGTATATTGCCTCAATCAATGGGGTGGGACGAGAGTAGAATTTCAAAGGACCTTGAGGCGGTTATTGTAGGGATGCATGCTCGCAAAGACAATCCCGAGTTGCTAATGGCACAAAAGTTAGGCCTGAAAATATTCTCCTACCCAGAGTATTTGTACGAGCAAAGCAAAGAAAAAATTCGCTTGGTTATTGGAGGAAGTCATGGTAAAACGACCATCACTTCTATGTTGCTGCACGTGTTCAAAGAATTGAATGTGGAGGTAGATTATATGGTGGGAGCTCAACTAGATGGTTACGACTGCATGGTGAAGCTCACAGAAGATGCCAAAATAATGGTATTGGAAGGAGATGAATACTTGAGTTCACCTACAGATCTTCGACCAAAATTTCACCTGTATCAACCGACTCATGCTTTGTTGAGCGGAATTGCATGGGATCACATCAATGTGTTTCCCACCTTCGAAAATTACTGCGAGCAGTTTGACATTTTTTGCACGAAAATTTCGGAAGGAGGACGATTGATTTATGCCAATAATGATGAAAATGTTCGACGAATTGCTTGCCAACACGGCGCAAACTTGAGCCTCGTTCCGTATGACGTACCTAGCTATGACGTACAAGAAAACGGAACCCGACTTTACTGGGAAGGAAAAGGATATGATCTCAAGATCTTTGGGGCGCACAACCTACAAAACTTGATTGGAGCCATGCATTTGGCCAATGCTATTGGTGTGGAATATTCAGGTTTCTTAAAGGCTGCAGCTAACTTTACAGGGGCTGGAAAGCGTCTTCAAAAAGTAGTTGAAAAGTCCGAATTCGTTATGTTTAAGGATTTTGCTCATTCGCCATCCAAGTTAAAAGCGACAACTTCGGCTGTAAAGGAACAGTTTACCGAGAGAACCCTAGTGGCTTGTATGGAGCTGCACACTTTTTCGTCCTTGAACAAGGAATTCCTTCCTCAGTACCATGGCGCAATGGACAAAGCCGATGTGGCCTTTGTGTATTATAACGATGAGGTGGTGGCTCACAAGAAATTACCTTCTCTCGCGGTCCAGGAAGTTCAAGATGCCTTTGGTGGAAAAGTTGAAATCATCAAAGATTCGAAACTCTTGGAACAAAAATTAGCGCAAATGAATTGGAACAAAAGCGTATTGTTGATGATGTCGAGCGGAAACTTCGACGGAATTAATTTCGATAAACTGGGAGAAAGTCTTTCAAAATCATTGAATTAGTCGAAAATCTTCCCAGGATTCAGGATTCCTTTCGGGTCAAAAACCTTCTTTATACCACGCATCAAGTCTAGTGTAACCTCCGGAAACGCGATGTCCATGTATTGCTTTTGCACCAAACCGATTCCGTGTTCCCCAGATATAGTACCCCCCATAGCTACGACCCCTTCAAATATTTCGCGTATGGCCTTACTGAGTTCTTGATTCCATTGTTCGTCAGTCAAGTTACCTTTCAAAATATTGACATGAAGGTTACCGTCGCCGGCGTGACCGTAACAAACCGACTTAAAACCATATCTATCTCCAACACTTTTTACCAAATTCAATAGGCGAGGAAGCTCAAAACGAGGAACCACCGTATCTTCTTCTTTGTAAATGGAATTGGATTTTACTGCTTCACCAACTTTTCGACGGAGCGACCACAAATTGTCTTTTTGAGCTTGTGATTCAGCAAACAGAATCTCATCTGTTTCAAATCTTTCTAATACAGACATAATTTTTTCGCATTCTTGCATTAAGACTTCTTGATCGAAACCATCCACCTCAATTAGCAAATGTGCCGCATGATTGTCATCTACCTTTACCGCGAAGTTTTGAGTAAACTCTTGGGTGAAGAGGAGTGCATCTTTTTCCATGAATTCCATCCCGCTCGGAGTAATGCCTTCTTTGAATATTTCTGCAACTGCTTCACAGGCCTTTTCGGCATCATAGAAGGGTACCAACATCAGCAAATCCTTGGTTGGATGCGGAATTAGGCGTAGGACAATTTTTGTTATAATACCAAGGGTGCCTTCGCTGCCTACAACCAACTGAGTCAGGTTGTATCCAGTCGCGTTTTTAAGGACATTTGCTCCGGTCCAAATGATCGATCCATCGGGAAGGACCATTTCGATGTTGAGGACATAATCCTTCGTCACGCCATACTTCACAGCCTTTGGTCCACCTGAGTTTTCCGAAACATTTCCACCAATAAAACAACTGCCCTTACTTGCAGGATCTGGCGGGTAAAACAAGCCTTTTTCCTTTACAGCCTCTTGCAATACTTGAGTAATGACTCCAGGTTCAGTCGTTACTTGATAATTGTTGGTGTCAATATTCAAAATGCGATTAAATCTTCGCATGGATAG
>JAOASF010000039.1 GCA_025210175.1 Crocinitomicaceae bacterium
ACACCTTCTGGGTAAGCCGGGTTCAAGACGCGAATCAAGATAGCCATCATACCACCGAAGAATCCGTAAAATAATTTACCTGTTTCGGTTTGGGCAGCTGTAACCGGGTCGGTTGCCATAAACACGGCACCAAAAGCAAACCCTCCAATTACCAAGTGGTAATATGCTGGAAGATCAAAGTAAGGGTTACCACCAATCGCGTTCAAAATGTAACCCATTGCCAAACCTCCAATGAAGAACGATGCAATGATGCGGAATGAACCGACACCTGTAAAGATCAATACGGCTGCACCGATCAAACACATCAAGGTAGATGTTTCACCAATAGATCCAGGAATCATTCCCATGAATGCATCCATGAAATCGTATGAGTTAGTGAAAGATGCCAAGTCAGCAAAAACTGGTTTGTCAGAAATAAATGAAGCAAGATCTCCCAAGGCAGTAGATCCTGTAAACCCGTCTACTGAACTTTCAGTTCCAGCCATCCAAACTTTATCTCCTGACAAAGCCGTTGGATAGGCAAAGAAAGCAAAGGCACGCGCTGTTAATGCAACGTTCAACACGTTCATCCCCGTACCACCAAAAATTTCTTTTCCGATGATTACAGCGAAAACGGTAGAAACACCAATAATCCACAAAGGCGTATCAGCTGGCATTACTAACGGAATCAACATACCAGACACCAAGAAACCTTCGTGCAAAGCGTGTCCACGCATCACACCGAACACAAACTCAATACCAAGTCCTACACCGTACGATACGATAAGCATTGGTAGAACTACGGTCAATCCACGAACGATTTTTTCTCCGAAATCAGCCCAGTAAACCAAATCGCGGGTACCTGCTTCTGCAACCATACTCCAGTGCCCTGTGTTGTAAATACCAAACAACAAACAAGGAATCAAGGCAAAGATCACCGTCATCATCGTTCTCTTCAAATCAACACCGTCGCGGATGTGAGAACCTTTTTCGGTAACAAGCTTCGGCGAGAATGCGAAAGTTGCTAGCGTCTCAAACAATGGATTCCATTTTTCCAACTTTGCTCCTTTAGCAAACTTGGGCTCCATTTTATGTAAGTAATTTTCTAAAAATTTCATCTTCTTTCCTTTTCGATTACATGCACTCACTTTGGATCAAATCCAAGGCCTCGCGGATATGTGATTGAATATTAATCTTCGTTGTACACACGTATTCACACAAAGCGAAATCTTCTGGAATCACTTCGTAAATACCCAAGTTCTCCATTCCATCGATATCTTGCGTAATAGCCGCCTTTACCAATTGCATTGGAAGAATATCAAAAGGGAATACCTTGTCCAACTCACCTGTTACTACAAAGGCTCTTTCTTCTCCATTTGTGTTCGTGTCCAAACGGAATTTTTTATTCGGAATGATCCACGTTGGGAACAAACGTGAGTTAGAGAACTTGTCAAATCCAAGTCCTAACCATCCGTCTTTCAAGAAAAACTTGTATTCGTTTCCTTCCGGAATAATCGTGATTTGATTGTGGTAGTATCCCAAATGACCGTCTTGCGCGATTTTATCACCTGTCAAAACATTTCCTGAAATAACGCGAACGTTATCGCTTGCAATGTTTCCATCCACAAGAGCTCCAATCTGAGCTCCAATCAACGTTTTGAAGTATTTGCGATGAGTGGCTTCTGAACCAGTCAAACAAACCAATTTCGTTGAATCGAATTTACCAGATCGCATGGTCTTACCGATCAATGCCACATCTTGTGGATTAACGGTCCAAACAAACTCACCCTTGTTCATCGGGCTCAAATGATGAATTTGCGTACCAACATTACCACCTGGATGCTTCCCAGATATTTTATTGATCTCTACACCTTTCGCGTCTGTAAACACACTGTCAGCTGGCGAATCAGCATTCAATGTCAAGTACACTTTTCCTGCCGTAAGTTTCGTCAAAGCGTTCAACCCAGCTTGGAAATTTTCTTGTTCTCCGTGTAAGATGTAATCGTAATCAGGAGCCAATGGAGAGCTATCAAATGACGAAACGAAAATTGCTTTCGGTTCGTGATCTGGGTTAGCAACTACATCGATTGGTCTTTCCTTGATAAACATCCATAAACCAGAAGCCAACATAAAATTCTTCACCTCCTCTGAAGAAGCGGTTGAAGGATCAATTGGATTGTGGGTCAGGAAATCTTGTTTACCATCGGCCTGTACCTGAACTTCAAGAATGCGTCTTTTCTCCCCGCGAATGATTCCTGTAACGGTACCACTTACTGGAGAAACAACTTTTACTGAATCCTGGTATTTATTGTAGAATAAGACCTCTCCCGCCTTTACTTCTTGGCCTTCCTTAACGGCCATTTTCGGCGTCATCCCATGAAAATCGGCTGGTTTAATAGAGATAGATTTCGGCAAAGCAAACTCAGTTGCTACTTTCTCCGCCTCACCTACCAATCTGATATCCAGACCTTTTTTGAGCTTAACTGTCTTCGACATGCAAAAAAGCGTTTAAATTGTTGCGCGCAAAATTAAAAAATTGTTTCCTATCTATTTCTGAATAAAGCCAATAGTGCCATCCGTTTATCAATTTAGAATGTGTCTAAATAAAAAAGGTAATTGCTATTTTCGTTTCTAAGTTCTAATTTGTTCGTACCTATTTCTGCTCAACAAGATGAAAATGATTGGTTAAACCCCAAAGGTTATGGTTACAGCGATTTCAGAAGGCGTACGCATTACAGTTAATACTCAATTCAGACCTGATTTGTCACAATTAGATTTAGGTCACTATTTTTTCAATTACCGAGTAGAAATTGAAAACAACAATCCATTCAAAATTCAACTGATGCATCGCGATTGGTATGTTTTTGACTCACTCAATGATGCCAGTTTTGTGAGTGGTGAGGGGGTAATCGGTGAACAGCCTATTCTTTTGCCAGGCGAACGTTTTGTCTACACCTCTGGAGCCGAACTTTCGTCTGAAATAGGATTCATGAAAGGCTTTTACACCTTTCTAAATTCAGGAACTGAAACTCACTTTCAGGTCAATGTTCCTACCTTTCAATTAATCAGCCCTCCGAGATTGAATTAAGTTTTTTTCGATAGAAGTAAAACATCAACGAACCAACTAAAACACAGACAAACAGTATTGCTGACAAAAAGGAATAAAACATAGTGTTTAGTCTTTCGTCCTGATTCTTTAACTCTTCCTGCAAACGTTCCGTTTCCTTTTTCTGTTCAAATATGGAAATGGAGGCATAATCACTGTAAAAACTATCGCTTTCTCCCACTTCTCTAGCTTGAATTTTGTCTTTCAGTTCGATATAGCGCTCATAATGCTCAATGGATTTCTTTTTGTCTCCGAGTTGGTCGTATAAATGGGCAAACTCAAGCATTACTTCCATTTCTTTTTCGTCAAGCTTATTGGCACGAGCAATACGCAAAATTTCTTCAAAAGGTGTTACCGCTTTTCGCAAATCACCCTTTTCAAAATAAAACACCCCCAAGTTGAACAAAGCATCGCAAATGGATAAGTTCTTACCTGAATTTTTTTGTACCTCAAAAGCCTCTTTGAAAAGCGATTCCGCACTTTCGTAATTACCTCGATAATATTCGATGATTGCCAAACTGGTTTTGGCTGAGCCCACTTGAGTTTCCAGACCCGATTTCAGGGCCGCTTCAGCTGACTTGATAAAGTTTTCCTCTGCTTCATCGTAACGCTCACTGTTTTGATAAAGTTCACCCAATCGCGCATATGCATTGGCAATTATTACATTCTTTTGAATGCGCTGAGCATCTTTGATGTAGATTTTATAACATTCCTCTGCTTCCTTTTGCTTCCCGAGATTCAACAAAGCATACCCCTTTAATTCGTTGCTTAAAACCGTATTGTTCCAATTTTTCAACTTGGGTTTCAACTCTTCCAAAACCTTGACCTTCTCAAATCCTTCAGCATAGGCCCCCTTCATCATTAATGCCTTAGCAAAAGTTTGCACTGTATGATAGTGATTTCTCAAATCCCCATCTTCATAAAATTGATGTCCAATTCTTTCCAAAAAGGCGATACTTTCATCAACACGCTGTGCTGCCAAATAATTCATGGCCAACGACAAACGAGCCACATTTGCCACTTGACGGTTTTTTCCCTCAACCCCCTCACGAAGCAAACGTTGATGGCGACTCATAAAAAAAGTATCCATCACTTGATACGAAAAATCACTGTTGATAAACGACAAGGAAACCTCAGCTTTCTCTTCTAGGGTTTTGGCTTTTTCAAATTTTTGATGAAAGGAATCAATTTGATCCTGCTGACTTAAGACCGTACATTGAATAGTAATCAACCCAATGAACAAAAGGGTAAGCTTTGACATGAATTAAGGTTTGTTTGCCAGTTAGTATCGTTGCAAGGATAACGAACATTCGCTACTTTTGCAAGCATTCTTTTATATCACAAATTAAAACGAAACACATGTCAAATTCCATTAGTAAGGTGCCAGTTGCAGTTAACGAGCCTGTAAACTCGTACGCGCCAGGTACACCGCAAAGGGAAGCACTTATTTCACAATACAAAGCCATGTACAACCAGGAGCCAATTGATGTTCCTATGTACATTGGTTCGGAGAAAGTTACTACAAACGACAAGCGTCGTATGGCTCCTCCTCACGACCACAAGAAAACCTTGGGTCACTTCAATTACGGTACTGCTGACCACGTTCACCAAGCTATCGATGCTGCTATGGCGGCTCGTTCAGAATGGGCAAACTTGCCATGGGAGCACCGTGCAGCAATCTTTTTGCGTGCAGCAGATTTGTTGGCTGGTCCGTACCGCAACAAAATGAATGCAGCTACCATGTTGGCGCAATCAAAAAACGTATTCCAAGCTGAGATTGATGCAGCTTGTGAGTTGATCGACTTTTTGCGTTTCAACGTTCAATACATGTCTGAAATCTACCGCGAGCAACCAGGAAACCAACCAGGAATTTGGAACCGTTTGGAATACCGTCCATTGGAAGGATTCATTTTCGCAGTTACTCCATTTAACTTCACGGCAATTGCTGCAAACTTATGTGCTGCTCCGGCAATGATGGGTAACGTGGTTGTTTGGAAACCAGCAGAATCTCAAATGTACTCTGCACAGGTAATCATGGAATTGTTCCAAGCAGCAGGTTTACCTGATGGGGTTATCAATATGATTACAGTAGACGGTCCGGTTGCTGGTGACGTTATCTTCAAGCACAAGGACTTGGCAGGATTGCACTTTACAGGATCGACTGGTGTATTCCGTCACTTGTGGAAAGAAATTGGAAACAACATCGAAAAATACCGTTCTTACCCACGTATCGTAGGTGAAACAGGAGGAAAAGACTTCGTAGTCGCTCATCCATCTGCAGCTCCAGCTGAAGTAGCAACAGCTATTTCTCGTGGTGCTTTTGAATTCCAAGGACAAAAATGTTCTGCGGCTTCAAGAGCATACATCCCTCAATCTTTGTGGGCTGAGACGAAGAAAATCTTGGTAGAACAAGTGAACTCATTTAAAATGGGGTCAACTGAAGATCCATCTAACTTCGTGAATGCAGTAATCGACGAAAGAGCTTTTGACAAAATTGCAGGTTACATCGACTACATAAAGGAGCAAAACGATGCTGAAATTATTTGTGGTGGAAACTACGATAAATCTGTAGGATACTTCATTGAGCCAACCGTTGTGGTTACAACAAACCCTAAGTTCCGCACAATGTGTGAAGAGATCTTTGGACCAGTTGTTACCTTGTACGTTTATCCAGATGCAGAATTTGAAGCTACTTTGGATTTGGTTGATCAAACTTCTGAGTACGCATTGACAGGTTCTATCATTTCAAAAGATCGTTACGCGATTAATTTGGCAATGAAGAAATTGGAAAATGCTGCGGGTAACTTCTACATCAATGACAAGCCAACTGGAGCGGTTGTTGGTCAACAACCATTCGGTGGTGCTCGTGGATCGGGAACAAACGACAAGGCCGGTGCAGCAATGAACTTGATGCGTTGGGTTTCGGCTCGTACCATCAAGGAAACGTTCATTCCGCCAACAGATTACCGTTACCCTTTCTTGGGATAAGATAACAGCTTATATAGCGAAAAGCCTCCATCTTTTGATGGGGGCTTTTTTGATTATATTACTAGAAAGTGTTGCCTTCGGCTTCGCTCAGTCAACGAGATGAACGAAGGTGATTGAGCGAAGTCGAAAGCACCGATAATTAAGTTAAAACTACTGCTATGCCAAAAGGATACATGTATCTACTCAAATGTGCCGATGAGTCTTACTACGTAGGAAGTACTATTGATTTAGACAGACGGATACATCAACATCAGGCAGGACAAGGAGCCAATCATACCAAGAAAAGATTACCAGTTGAATTGATCTATTTTGAAGAATATTCAAGAATTGACCAAGCCTTTTATCGAGAAAAACAGGTTCAAGGCTGGAGTCGCAAAAAGAAGGAAGCATTAATCTCTGGACGCACGGACTTGCTTCCGGAACTGGCAGAATGTAAGAATGGTAGTCATTTCAAATTTTGGAAAAAAGAGTAAGTTGAAGGGATTGCCTTCGACACTGCTCAGACAAGGCCCTAAAAAGGTGACTGAGCGAAGTCGAAGGCACCCTACTGCAATAAAAAAAATCCCGACCACTTTCGCGATCGGGATTTCTTTTGTTTTTTATGTCTGTAACAATGACTATGCTTGTTCTTCGAGTTGAGCCAACTCTTCTTTTCCAGCAACAACCATTTCTTGGAATCGACGTACCCCCGTACCCGCTGGGATCAAGTGACCCACGATTACGTTTTCTTTCAATCCTAACAAATGATCTTCTTTACCAGAAATCGCAGCTTCGTTCAACACCTTCGTTGTTTCCTGGAAGGAAGCGGCCGAGATGAACGATTGCGTTTGAAGTGATGCTCTCGTGATACCTTGCAACAACGGTTTAGAAGTTGCAGGAACTGCTTCACGTGCTTCAATCAATTGGCTATCTGTACGCTTCAATTGTGAATTCTCATCACGCAATTTACGTGCAGAAATGATTTGTCCGTTGCGAACGCCAGTTGAATCACCTTTGTCTACAACTACTTTCATTCCGAAGATTGCATCGTTTTCTTCCATGATATCTGCTTTGTGAACAGATTGACCTTCCAAGAAGCGTGTATCTCCAGCGTCCAAAATTTCCGCTTTCAACATCATTTGACGTACAATCACCTCGAAGTGCTTGTCGTTAATTTTCACCCCTTGTAGACGGTATACCTCTTGGATTTCATTTACCAAGTATTCTTGTACCGCTGTAGGCCCTTGAATGTTCAAGATATCATTTGGTGTAACTGCTCCATCAGACAATGGTGCACCTGCACGTACGAAGTCATTCTCCTGTACCAAGATGTGCTTAGAAAGCGGCACCAAGTACTTGCGAACTTCTCCTGATTTAGAAGTAACAATGATCTCACGGTTACCACGCTTGATCTTACCGTATTCTGCAATACCATCGATTTCAGAAACAACTGCAGGGTTTGAAGGGTTACGTGCTTCGAACAATTCCGTTACACGTGGAAGACCTCCGGTGATATCCCCTGTTTTACCAGCTACACGTGGAATCTTAACCAAGATTTCACCTGCTTCAGCCATATCTCCCTCTTTCACGGAAATGTGTGCATCTACTGGCAAGTTGTATTCTCTTAGGACTTCCTTCGTTTTCTTATCAATGATATGAATCGCAGGGTTCTTTTTCTTATCTCTAGATTCAGTAATTACTTTCTCTGTAAATCCTGTTTGCTCATCGACCTCCTCACGGAAAGTTACCCCTTCAATAATGTTGTCGAATGTAATCTTACCTGCCATGTCTGAAACGATCACGGCATTGTATGGATCCCACTTACAGATTACGTCACCTTTTTTGATCTTCTTGATATTTCCGATCATCATTTCGGCACCGTAAGGAATGTTAGCAGTTTGAACCACAATTCCTGATTTCTCGTCGATGATTTTCACCTCAGCAGAACGTCCGATTACAACCGTTTTCGTTGTTCCATCCGACATGGTTCTGTCGATTGTACGCAACTCTTCGATTTCAATCTTACCTGAAGCTTTAGCTTTCAAGTCGGAAACGTCTGTTTGGTTCGATGCAGTACCCCCAACGTGGAAAGTACGAAGGGTCAACTGTGTACCCGGCTCACCAATTGATTGTGCCGCAATAACCCCTACTGTATCTCCTAATTGAGCTGGACGGTGAGTCGACAAGTTACGTCCGTAACACTTCGAACAAACTCCTCTTCTCATCTCACATGTCAATACCGAACGAATTTCAACTTCCTCGATGTCTGCTTTTTCGATAGATACAGCAATTTCTTCTGTAATAACCGATCCAGCTTCAACGATTAATGCTTCCGTTTCTGGGTGGTAAACATCGTGTACAGATGTTCTTCCTAAAATACGGTCGTAAAGAGGCTCAACGATATCGTCGTTTTTCTTCAACGCTGTCGCTACCAATCCTCTCAATGTTCCACAATCTTCGGCGTTGATAACAACGTCTTGTGCAACGTCAACCAAACGACGAGTCAAGTAACCCGCATCGGCTGTTTTCAAGGCCGTATCCGCCAAACCTTTACGAGCACCGTGAGTAGAGATAAAGTACTCAAGAATCGAAAGACCTTCTTTAAAGTTAGAAAGGATCGGGTTCTCGATAATCTCCTGCGCAGATGCTCCAGATTTTTGCGGTTGCGCCATCAATCCACGCATACCTGACACCTGACGAATCTGCTCTTTGGAACCACGGGCTCCAGAATCGAACATCATGTAGATGGAGTTGAAACCTTGACGGTCGGTCTCCAATTGATTCATCAAGGTTGCAGTCAAACGAGAGTTTGTATGCGTCCAAATATCAATAATTTGGTTGTAACGCTCATTGTTAGTGATAAGACCCATGTTGTAGTTCATCATGACCTCTTTCACATCGTTCTCAGCTTTATCAACCAACTGAACTTTTTCTTTCGGGATAATGATATCGTCTAAGTTGAAAGACAAACCTCCACGGAAGGCCATCTCGTAACCCAATTCTTTGATATCATCCAAGAATTTTGCAGTCGCAGAAGTACCACATACTTTCAATACTTTACCAATGATGTCGCGAAGTGCTTTCTTCGTCAAAACGTCGTTGATGTATCCTACTTCTCTTGGAACGAATTCGTTGAACATTACACGACCACAAGTCGTTTCGATCAAGCGCAATTCAGACTCTCCGTTTTCGTTCAAATCGTAAGTTTTCACTTTGATATGAGCGTGAAGATCCAATTTCTTTTCGTTGTATGCGATGATTACTTCCTCAGGAGAGTAGAACGTTGAATTCTCTCCTTTTACAGTAATGTTTTCGTCTGTTTTCTTTCCTTTGGTGATGTAGTATAGACCCAAAACCATATCCTGAGATGGTACGGCAATTGGCGCACCGTTCGCAGGGTTCATAATGTTATGAGATGCCAACATCAACAATTGAGCTTCCAAAATTGCAGCGTTACCCAATGGTAAGTGAACCGCCATCTGGTCACCATCGAAATCGGCGTTGAAGGCTGTTGTTACCAACGGGTGCAAACGAATCGCTTTACCTTCAATCAATTTCGGTTGGAATGCCTGGATACCCAATCTGTGAAGAGTAGGGGCACGGTTCAAAAGAACTGGATGTCCTTTCAAT
>JAOASF010000009.1 GCA_025210175.1 Crocinitomicaceae bacterium
CACTGGAATCACGCACTATCTGCACTGTCTCCGTTTTTTGCTTTTTAGCAAGCAGGCCGCAACTACAGGTTGCCATTAAAATCGTTATGAGTAGATAGATTTTATTCATTTTCTCTGATAAATTCAGTTTCAAACATTTCAGTCTCCAATACCATCCCTACACTTGGAATGTAATAGTTGACCTTGATGGTTAGCATTTCGCCTAAATGTGGCAGCTCAATGGTTTTAGCCGCTCGTTGTTTGGATCTAGCCAGGATCTCCAACTTGCGAAACTCTGCCAATAGCTTTGGGTGGTCTTTGAACACTTCATCCATTGGTTTACCAATTACACTACCAAGTGAGATATTCAAGGGCTCGAAAAAACGAAGCACCGCCTCATTACTTACCCACGCAAAACGTCCGCTTACACGTCTCCATCTAATGATTGGAGGCTCATAAACATTCTGTTTGAGATAATCCAGGGAAAGTCGTAACTGACTGTTCTCCTGTTCCAGAGTTCTGTTTTTTTCAATGTATCGATTGAGTTCATTGTCCAAGAATGAATCATTATCAACCCTGCTATCTCTCTTTCGTTGTTTCAGGTACTGCAGCACACTTACTAATCCACCTCCAGATATGAGACCTATGAGTGAGGTAATGATTGTTTCTACCATTTTGTAACAGCGTTTACTATGGCCGTAGCAATGTCTCTCACACCGTTGGTGCTTTGTAAAATTTTACACTCCTTGGCATTGGTATGGAACATAGTTTCGATGAGTATTGCAGGACACTTGGTATCATTGATAATGGTAAACTTCGCCTCCTTGTCCAGATCTCCATCTCTTGTATCTGGTCTTGGTCTGAGATCGGGGAACATCTTCTGGTGCTCCTTAAACCACACATCAGCCAATCGATCACTTTTCGTTTGTCCAGGAGAAGTAAAAACTTCAAACCCTCCAGCTGAAGGATTATCAGAACCGTTTGAGTGTACGGATATCAATACCGCGTTCGGATTCGAGCGATAGTGAGAATCTGCAATCCTTACACGTTGACTGAGCGATAAGTCTTTCCAATTATCTGGAGCCACCGTGTAGAGAACTTTTACTCCTTTAGCTACTAGAATACGTGCTGCTAATTCAACAATATTTCTATTTCCAACACCTTCGAAATAAACGGAGCCATCGCCCCATTTGGGCGAGCGCTTTCCTGGTGTTACGTATTGACCTGTCAGTGGATTGATTCCTCCGTGACCTGGATCTAATATGACAACTTTCTGCATGGCTCCGTTCTTTCCTATCTACTACTTACTCGGGTTCTAAATTGCTGGGCTGAAAATGGATGCAACCCCTTTGTTACGCAATGGCAATACCAATCCACGGTGTGCAAAACCAATCACATCTTGACGGTTTTGAGGATCATCTTCAGCTTTTCCGTGGAACATTTTCGGATCTCCTTTTGCTCGCATCACTTCGCGGTTGTGGAATGCAATGGAAGCACGCGAATGAGTCGCTTCAACGAATGCTGAACCGAAGGCCGCTTTTTGAGAAGTTGCCAAAACATAAGCTGGCAAGCGTTTGGATGCCAAGAAATACAACTTGAATCCTGCCAATTGTTTATTGGACATGATCGTTTTGAATCGTGCTGCATCTTCCAACTCCAAGTCTTCTTGGTGTTGTGCACTCAATACCAGGATTCGGCCGTCTTCAGGAATTTCGGCGTCATCAAACTTGCGTTTCAAGCGAAGAACATCCGCATATAACAATCGTTTTTTACCGCTTCCATTATCCCCTCCTGTGGTTTGAATTACAGGCGTATCAGCTGAATCTGCCGTAGGCGCAATTGCGTGCGCACCTTTTTCCATAAAGGTCATTCTTAACGCCTGTTTGTGACCATAAATGATAGAAGTCATTTTGTCGTAAGCTGCTTCGACCCTATCAGCATGTTTCAAAGAAGTATTTTCGGTATCAAATCGATCCAATTCTAAGGCAATGGCTCCATCTGGTCGTTCCGATGTATTGATGGGGTAAGTTGTGTTGTTAATCAATACATCTGGATTAACTCCCGCTTCAGCTAAGTTGATGATGTCATTTTCTACAAATGCAGACATATCCCAACATTCTGAAATGAACATATCATCGGCATAGAAGCCTTCCAAAAGATCAGTAAGCCAGAGTTCCTTGTTCAATCCTGCAAGTGCCGCACCAGCCGGAGCTGATACTTGTGTTGAAATAACGCCTGCAGCTGCAGCACCGATAAACGGGTTCATTCCCGTGGCAGCCTGAATAGCGAAGCCCATCAATAGACACGCAATCGCTGCAAATAATACTTGAAGTTTCATCTTCTTATTCTGTTTTTAATGAATTACTTGTTGAATAGGGCTTGATAAGCATCTGGATTTTCCTCCTTTAGGGCATGCAAACCTTTCATGTCCTTTTGCATCCAGTCCATTGCCGTCCATTTCTCGCGACCAGCAACACTTGCACTGTCGTTGTTGGATTGATTGGCATGAGGCAATCTTTTGCCGCTTGGTAGAGCAGCAATGATCTCCTTTACACTAGAGATGTCCGCTTTAGCAAGCTTCTTGTAATGGTCCTTTTTATCGGCCCCAAATTTGCCTTCTTTGACTGCAGCATCGATCATTGCATCAATTGCAGCATCCTGCTCTTGATCCATTTTAGCCTGCAATTCGTCGGCTCTTTTTTTCTCGTTAGCTGCGTTGGTTTCAGCCGTTTTTTTGTCGTTTACCAACTGAGCAATGGCAGCATTGATCTGTTCGTCTGTTGGTTGATCCGACAAATTCAAGGCTGTAATACTTACAGCGCTCAATTGAATTTTTGACATATTGAATTGTGTTGAATTTTGCATTTTGGGAGTAGTTGGCTGCTGTTTTTCTGGGTTTACAGCAACCGGAAAATCATCTTTGAATAAATCGCTAACAGCTTCTATCGAAAAGGCTCCAGAAGCATTCAATGCCGAAACATCGATCACTTCATCTACAATCTCGTCAATGAGTCCCTCAGCCAAAGCTTGCGTTGCAGAAAACCAATTGTCACCTTGCATCCACTTTTCTACATCTTTCCTTTCCTTTTTGGTTTTTGATGCATACTTGGTGATGAAATTCTTTTCCATTTCAGAGAGTATGGATGCACAGTTTTGCATATCCTTTGCATTTCCATTAATACTTCCTGAGGGAGCATGAATCATTAAGAATGCGTTTTCAGCCATACTGACTTTTCCCGCAGACATAATAATGATGGAGGCCATGGAAGCAGCCAACCCATCTACTATGATTTCAAGTTCTTTTTTGAAAGGGTTTAGGGCATTGTATATCAGGTTTCCATCTATCACACTACCTCCAGGAGAGTGAAGCCTTACCTTCTTGCCTCCGGCTATGTTACCCAAACGCGAACGAAGCTCCTTTGCGATGTATGGACCATCTCCTTGCCAGATGGTTCCGTACAGTGAAATTTCGTTTCCTTCCTGTGATATTGTCATATGCTTGCGATTCGTTAATGATCGTTCTGAATCACAAAATTTGTAGTCTTTTCAAGGTTCCACAAATTTCAAAAGCTGGATACTGCCAAAATGACAGTATCCTACCCCCTTTTTTACCAGTATCCTACTTCCTTAATTTTTGTAAATCCCACGTGCGCGCGAATTTTGAAGCATGACAAATGCGGAAAAGAAACAATTTGCCAAGACGTTATACTTGGCAGGTCAGCTAAACAGAAAGCAAATTGCACAACAAGTCAAGATTGCTGAAAAAACACTTCGCAACTGGATAGAAGAAGGTCAGTGGGAGGAGAACAAAGCAATCATGGGTGTAACTAGACAACAACTGCTTCAAGATGCCTATTCACAGCTGAAGGCTATTAATGAAATCATTCGAACCGAACACAACGGTATTCCAACCAAGGATCTGAGTGACGCTAAAGCAGTCATTCGAAAGGAAATCGAAGCCTTTTCGAACAATCCTCTGCACGTGTATATTGAAGTTTTTGAAGAGTTCTTGCAATGGGCAAGTAAAGTATATCCCAAAGACATAAAACGCATCAATGTTTTGCAAATGGAATTCCTGGAGGAAACCTCAAAAAGAAAGTAAATGGCACACGTAGCAAAAGACAATTCCGCATTAAAGCGCTTTCGTGAGCTGAGCAATCGTATCCAAGCATCTACAGCGATTAATCCGCTCGAGACGCCTACTGATAAGAGAAAACGAATAGAGGTTCTCAAAGGAGATTTCCAAAAGTTTGTCAAGTACTATTTTGCCCATTACACGGATTCAGAGACACCCGAATTCCACGTTCGTATTGCACGAAAGGTTCGTCGTAACAAGAAGTACAAGGGTTGGTTGAAATGGGCGCGTGGCCATGCTAAATCAGTTGTTGCAATTGTTCTTTTACCACTTTGGCTTTGGATTAACGGAGAAATCAAGTTTCTAATTGTCATTGGACAGAATGAAACCAAAGCTCAAATCTTACTTGGTGACTTACAGGCCGAATTTGAGAACAATCAACGGCTTATCAATGATTTCGGAGCGCAAAAACTATTGGGTAACTGGGAGGATGGCTTCTTCAAAACAGCATCAGGCTTTAAGGCAAAAGCACTCGGTATGGGGCAAGACCCAAGAGGTTTGCGCGTAGGGGCTGACCGCCCTGACATGATAGTCGCTGATGATTGGGAAACGAAGGAAACCATCAAGAATCCAAAACGCCAGGACGAATATGCTAATTGGTTACTTCGTGCAGTTATACCTGCCATGGATAACAAAAATAGAAGGGTTTTAATTTGTCAAAACCACTTTGCACCTCGAATGATCTTTTCCAAAATTGTGGAAGAGAACAAAGCTTGGGATGTGGATCAGGTGAACGCATATGATCCAGTTACACACGAGCCTACTTGGCACCAAAAATATGACAGATGGTTCTTTAAAGAGGTAGAAGAAGAAATTGGAACTTTGGCAGCACTTGCCGAATACAATAACACACCGCATGTAGAAGGAAAGCTTTTCATCGATGAATACTTCAACTATGCCAAGCTGCCTTCTCTCAAATCCTTCACGGCTATTACGGGTCGATGGGACGTTGCTTTTGCAGGTTCCAAAACCAGTGATTACAATGCCATCCGAATTTGGGGATTAAAGGACGGAAAGAAGTACTTAATTGACTGTTTTGTGAAACAATGTAAAGTCATTGTCGCTTTGAATTGGATTGCTGATTTCCAAAAAAGGCTACCTGCAGATGTCAGTGTTCAAGTTGGTTTTGAGTCTCAATTCTGGAATGAGGAGATCTACCGAACGATTGGAGATGTAGAGGCGCTTCATAAGCTTTCCTTGAACCTCATTAAAATTGAACGCTCCACCAAGAATAAATACGACCGAATTGTAGAGATGCTACCCCAATACCAGAACGGTAGAATCATTTACAATGAAGCATTAAAATCCAATCAAGACTTTCACGTGGGCTTGGCTCAGTTAAAAGGAATTGAACCTGGTTACAAGACTAAAGATGATTCACCAGATGCCGACAAATATGCCTTTGATCACTTGGACAGTTTTGAAAGTTCCAGAGCCTCCAAACACATAGTTCGTAAAAAGGAATCCCGAAAATTCTAGCAAATGAGTTTTATCACAAATACCGATTTTCTGTCCATCATTGATCAAGAATCATTCGATGACGTGTCACAAAACACCCAAGCCAATATTGATCTGGCAGTTTCAACTGCTATTGATGAAGCTTGGGGCTATTTAAATGTGCGTTTCGATGCAGAAGCCATTTTCAATTTAACAGGCACGAACAGACCTGCTGCAGTAGTAAAAGCTATACTGGATCTGAGTCTTTACCAATTACATGCGAGTATCTCACCAGACAACATTCCAGAGTTAAGAACTGTACGTAGAAACGAATCCATTCAATGGCTTGAAAAAGTGGCCGATGGCTTTGTAAACCCCAAACTTCCTGTGAAAGCAGATGAACCAACAACGCCTTTGAGATACGGCAACAGCAACACGAAAACGAACCCATATTATTAATCATGGAACAACGCAAAAATCAACTTTTTAGCCAGGTTCAGAAAACCAGCATTTTTCGTTCACGAAAAGATATTCAGCAATGGAGATCTGCAATCCAGCAGGCTGAAAACGTCAATAACCCGAAGCGCATCTTGCTTTATAACATTTACGATGAAATTCTCCTGGATGGGCATTTAACTGCAGAGCTGAATAAACGCATTCTCAACCTAGCTGGAGCGGAGTTCTATTTGTATGACAAGAACGGAAAGCACAATGAGGATGTAGCCCTCATCTTTGATAGATCTTGGTTTCAAAGTTTTATTGAGTATGCGCTTGAATCCAAGTTTTGGGGGCATTCATTACTGGAGATTACTTTGGGGGTTGAAAACATCATTGAACAGCTGAAACTCATACCGAGACGTCACGTTCGGCCTGAAACGGGGTTATTCGTTCAACAACAAAATGATGACAAAGGAATCATTTATCGTGACAACAAGCAGTATGAAAATTGGTTGATTGAAATCGGTAAATGGGATGATCTTGGCTTGTTAAACAAAATAGTTCCATATGTACTTTTCAAGCGATTTGCCATGTCTGCTTGGAGTGAATATTGTGAGATTTTCGGAATGCCGGTTCGCGTTGCTAAAACGAACACCAAAGACGACAAGTCATTGAATCGTTTAGATCAAATGATGATTGACATGGCTTCCAGTTCCTATGCCGTTATTGATAAGGATGAGGAACTCGATTTTCTTGAATCTGCTGGAGGTAAAGGTGAAGTTTACGATAAACTCATTGATCGTTGTAATTCGGAAATCTCCAAACTAATCAATGGTTCTGTGATTGGTGAAGCTTCACAGGGTGGATCTCGAAGTAAAGAAGAGGTTGGTTTACAAATTCAGCAGCAAATCACAGCTGCAGATATGCAGTGGCTCCAATCATTGGTCAACGAGATCCTTATACCTAAAATGATACAATGGGGGCTTATGCCGGTTGGTTTTACTTTTGAATTCGAAAAGCAAAAGGATCTGAATACTATCTGGAAATATGTATCCGGTGTTTTAGAGCATTATGACATTGAGCCAGAATACATACAAGACACATTCGGTATACCAGTAAAACCAAAAGCCAATACAACTCCCATAACAAACGCGAAAGGTAGTGCGGGTTTTTTCTCCTGAGCCTCGGTGAAAACGGGGCAAGATTAACGGAAAGTTATACTGCAGACAAATGCTGTTCAAAAACCATTCGAGCAGCTAACGAAGTGTTTTCGAAAAAGGACATTGAGTCAATTGCTAAGGATTACTTCGATGGAAACTACGGTTCTGGAGATTTACATCCATTGATTTGGAATAAGGTGAACTCACACCTGAGAGACGCTTTAGATGGTGGATTCGGCAAATGGAATCAATCCGATGTGGACTTGAAGGATTTACACCTGCAGCTGAGAACCAATGTAGCGGTTTTTAGCGCATTTAAAAATCACCAACAAGCCAAAGAGCTACATTCGGCTTTGATCGATGAAGACGGTAAAAAACGATCCTTTGCGAAATTCCTATCTGAAGCACAAAAAATCAACTCAACCTACAATCAACTGTGGCTGGAGGCAGAATACAGCTATGCCACCAGAGCGGCTCGTAGTGCCATCCAATGGAAAAATTTTGAAAAAACAAAAGAGAGCTATCCCAATCTGATATATAAGGAAAGTAGGTCTGGTACACCTCGTCCTGAACACAAGCAATACTATGGTTTGATCTTTCCAATCGACCATCCATTCTGGGACGAGATGATGCCGCCTAATGGATGGGGTTGTAAATGTTCTGTTCAGCGAACCGACGAAAGTCCTTCTCAGGTGGAGGTGGAACCAGTAAAACAGATACCAGGTATTCCGGGTAATCCAGGAAAAGCAGAACAACTATTTACTTCTTCTCATCCCTATAGTACTAATATAAGTATGGGAGAAAAGAGTAAAATTCAAAAGCAGCTAAATGAGCTGAACAAATTCCAAATATTGGAGGACGCTACCAAAGTGGGTGGCTTAAAAAGAATAATGACCGAATATGCCAAATGGTTTCCGGAGGAGTACCGAAATGGAGTGGGGTCAATATTGCAAAATGCACCTAGCAAAAAGAGTAATGGTTACACTTACTTGAATGGAGACATCTATCTCAAAAAAGAAAGACTAGGATTGGTCAAACAATCCTTCTTAGATATTAAGAACGGGAAGAAGCTTTCCTGGGAGCAAGAAGACGCGATGGCTACTTTTTTACATGAGTTAGTTCATAATCGAAACGTACCTGGGCAAAAAGGCCTTGGTCCAGATTGGTCTAAATACTCCAGAGATTGTCTTACAATGGAAATGTGTAATGAATGGGTTACAAGGCAGTCACTCGAAACTTTTTATACTCGACTAGGAGGCAAAATGTCGTTTCCAGATTTAGTTAAAGATCGACAATCAACTGGCTATAATTCAATGGTGCGAAACCTTGATGCTTATCTGCTGAAACAAAATCTTAAGAACAAAGAGGTTCTCCCTTTAATTGAGGAGCATCTATATAACGGGAGGTACAGCGATCAATACAGCTTAATGCAAAAAACAATTAAAACACTGAGCGGTGATAAGATCACTTTGGAAGAAGCAAAAGCAAGGCTAGATCATATGATCTACTTGCATGAGGATAAATTTAAAGAGTACTTGGATGGATTGTAATTACTCATTCATAACGGCATCAAGAGCACCGCTTGCTTGCTTTGAGACCTCTTTGTCTCCTAAGATGTCTGCTGTGTTTTTAAGTCCTAAAAGGCGGCCAATCTCAGATAGAGCTGAAGGTTTGAAAGAGTCAATTTCGGCAATAGAAACATCCATTGCTTTTGCAAGGATTTTGCGATCATCCGTTAGATCCCACATGGTTGCTGTTTTGATGTTGATTGCCATAACGTTTACAAAATAACAACAATGCCTGCTGATTTCAAAAAAATATACCGATTTATAAACTCTCTGGAGAGGTACCTGAAGGAGGATGTATATACTGTAATTGGAGTGGAGGCTGTAAATCACTTTCAAGATTCCTTTCACAATCAAGGATTCACCGACAAAGGATTACGAAAATGGAAAGACGTAAAAAGAAGACAACCGAGCAGTTCTTGGTACGGATTCCAATACAAGAGTAAAGTTAGGCGACCTGGCACCAAACAACGCAAGGATGGAGCCATTACCAATTTTTCTCCAGCAGCTACCAAACGACCCATTCTTTCTGGTACCACTCAAGAGCTTTTAAACAGTATCGAATTCAGATCCTATCCATCCCAAAAAAGAGTAGTCATTTTCTCAGATGTCGAATATGCGAAAATTCATAATGAAGGTGGGCCGATGCGCGTCTTTGGCAAGGGAAATGCAATCATGCCAAAACGTAAGTTTATAGGCGAATCTCAAGTTCTTATTCGCAAGATCCAAAGGAAGGTAGACCGCGATATCAATCATATCATCAAACGAAACAAATAGCCTTATGTATACACCATGGTTTAATGCACTAAAAACACAAATTCAAGCTAAAACGAACGACTTTAAGCTGATTGATGTTTTCAATAACCAGTACGAACAATACAACCAGGAGAAAACGCGAAAGTTTCCCCATTTGTTCATTGAATTCCCTGGAGAGATTACTTGGAACGAACAAAGCAACAAAGTGCAACATGCTCCTGCCGCTGAAATTGTTTTCCACATCGTAAACATGGACCTCAAAGATTCACCATTACCTAGCATGGATCTGCACAACACCTTGCATGACGCCTTGAATCACCACGCACTGATTGAAAATGACATCCAAATCAGCAGCTCTATGACACGTATCGGAACAGAGCTTGTTGCCACCTATACACAGCTGAAGGTTTTAAAGATCAAATACAGCCTAGACCTATATGATTATCGCTTCATAGATCAGTTGGATGATTTGGAAAATGTTGAGTTGAGAGTAACGAAGGAGTAACTTTCATGTTTCACTGTTATAGGCACTGTTATATAGTGCCAATAGTGGTTTCCGGGAGTTGAAACAGTTTATATCTATACATGGCGCCAAAATGCAAACTATTACTCCTCAAAGAGTATAAATTAATTTGAATTCCTATTTCTAAGTTCAATGCCTATATTAGAGGCTCAAAATTTAGAAAAATGAAAACTATTAAAACCACTAGTCTAAGACGAAATCGACTTTTATTCACTTTAATTCTTTCAACTTTATTCACTTTCAGCAGTTGTGGCGATGGCAAGAAATTGGAAAAAGCAGAGCAACTAGCAGCGACATTTTTTAAAAAATTGAAGGATGATAAAAAAGAAGAAATCAATAAAATCTACCCTGATATTAAACTTCTTCCATCTATTTACCTGAGTGACAGTGCGAAAGTTATTACCAGTTACATTGAAAATGATACAATTTCTGTTGTCATGAACAATTATTACACGAATGGATTCGGTAAGATAAATGAACGTGAGATTGTACTTTATTTTGTTCCACAGGACAATGATGAGCTGAAACTTTTTGATAGCAACGGGCTAACCAGTTACGATGATGATTCACAATTCAAATTCACAAAAAACACCGGATGCTTAAGTTCTTCTGATACAACAGACCTAAGAATTGCACGCGCAATTGAAAAATCAAATGACTTCTATATGGATCAATGTATTACCCTTCTTAAGGAACTGCGAGCTTTAATTTATGTAGATAGATGGAGTTGGGAGCGGGGATACGGAGGAAGTGCATCAGGACAAGGAGTTGTATTTAATAAGTCAAGTTTTGATATACCAAAAATAAAATACGAAATCACCTACTTGAACAGATCTGGGGATGTAGTAACTACAGACAACGGATATATTTCATATGACCCAGTGGAATCGATGAAAGCTCAGTCGTTCACGTTCTATACAAGCTATGTAGGTAACGCAACCGAAGCTAGAATTAACTTAAACTTCGATGAAGAACTTATACTGGACTATATTTCCAACAAAGAGTGGAGAGGTAACGAATGGGAAAACTGGATTAAAGCAAACCCCACAAATAAGGTTAAATCATGAGCTCAAATCTATTCAATATTCCTTTCCAACGAGAGTTTGAGAAACGAAAGTCATATCTAAGCCAAGATATTATTGATTTGGAATCTGAAGAGGGAACCTGGTTTCGCAAAATGGAAACTTATTTGATTGAAAAAAACGTAGGATTCAATGTTGAATCAGATGTTAACACCCCATTTATGCACCATCCTTACATTATTTTTTACGGACCTAAGAATGATTACAACATGGATTTAGGTAAACACTACTTGACAGAAAAAGGCACCAACGCTGTTGATGCTTGGCATGTAGTGGTGGTTCGATTAATGGAAATGCTCGAAGATCGCGTAAAAGGGTGTGAGTTTGAAGCTCATTTTTTATAAAAACTAACTATGTTAAAAGAATTTGAAAACGCATCAGACAGTCTTGTCAAATTAGGCGATTATATTGATAGGATATCGAATGATAAAAGACCTCTCTCAGAAATTAGAGGTTGGAATTGTCCGCCGGTAACATTCGAGGATTTTTCAGTTATGCTTTTTGGATTGGCCGAAAAAATTGGAAATTATGAGGACGGAAACGTCGAAAGCCATATTATAGAGGATATCTCCCAAATCCCAGATCGGATTGCTGGCTTTATGAAGCTTAGCGGTCCTCAAATGGCAAATGCAAACACATCTGGAACAATCGCACCACTTTTGTCATTAATTGTGTGGATTCAATCACTTGTTAATTCTCTGTATTCATGGGAAAATGTTCAAGATGGTAAACACCTACCTCGACAATTGAATAGAAAATTAAGATCAATTGAAAATGATCTTAATTCTTTAATTCCTAAAAAGGATGAATTAAAGGATCAGATTGAGCTAATCAAGTCTGCGACCGAAACAGCCGAAAACCTTCCAACAGATCTACAATTGTTGAATGAATCTCGCAAGAAAATTGACAAAATCTCCACAGATTGCGCTGAAATTTTTGGTAAGATAGACAAATATTATAATGAAATACAGGCATATAACGACTCAATAAAGAATAGAAAAACAGAGGCTGATTCATTAGTGGTACAATGTGAAGAGGCCTACAAGATTACAACATCCAGAGGGTTAGCTGGAGCTTTTGATTTACGAGCAAAATCGCTAAATAACTCAATGTGGATATGGGCATTGGTTTTAGCGGCAACTTTATTGGCGGGTGTTTTCATAGGGGCAAATCGATTTGAGTCAATCAAGGATGCAATAAACGCAGGAAAAGAAGTAAAATACATTTGGGTTCAGATTTTTCTTTCTATTATCAGTTTCGGTGCACCAATTTGGCTCGCTTGGATCTCGACTAAACAAATTGGACAACGATTCAAATTATCTGAGGATTATGCTTACAAGGCATCAGTTGCCAAGGCGTATGAAGGGTACAGGAGAGAGGCTGCTAAAATTGATCCGAAACTAGAAAGTCGATTATTCAATTCCGCTTTAAATAGACTTGATGAGGCGCCAATAAGATTCGTAGAAAATGAACATCATGGTAGTCCATGGCATGAGCTGATAAATTCACCAAGCTTTAAAGATGCGATCGAAAAATCACCAAGTCTAAAGCAGCGCATCTCTAAAATCGTTGGCAACAAGACTGAGGTAGTTAAAGGTGAAAATAATGATGTTTTAACTCAGGGTGAGGTATAGTTTTTATATTTATTGTCAAGTAGCATACAACTCGGTTAGGTTTAGTTTTAAGAGTTGTAAATAGTAAGAAGCCACCCCCAGTCAGGGTGGCTTTGTCGTTTATATCGTTGTAAAAATGATGATAACCACTCATAAGAGGCATTGAAACACCTTACATTAAGCACTTAGCGGGCATGTAAACCGTTCACTGCCAAGATGTCACCATATCCAAAGGGCATGATTTTTGTCGTTCGATTAAAGAAATAATTGAAAAACTATGAACGAACTTTTACTTTCCTTAGGAGTAAACATAGCGTCATCTGCTGTTTACGACCTCTTAAAATCGGCAATTGGAACTACGACTACGAGAGAACAATTGATAGAACGAATTGCTAGCCAACTAGACATAAAAAATGCTAAAATTGCTGCAGACAAAATCATTGAATTTGCTGCTCAAAATGGTGATATTACAATTGAGGGTACGTCCATTTATGCAGCGGATTCTATTACAATGCGATCTGCATCCGGAACTAAATTCACATTAGGTAATAATAGCAGTAGCAAGACGTCAACCTCTGAAATAAATGTTGGATTTGGAGCGAAAATTGAGGGTACCGGCGGTGCCAAAATTGTTCAAAACCCAGATGGAAGCATTTCGTTCTTTGCTTAGGTTATTTGTATTTAGAGCGATAGTATAAAGTATTTTTGTTTATTGTCTTCTGCTAGTTTAACACAATTGAGAAGTTCAATGATAAACTACACCTCTAACAGCGCATACAGGTTAGGCCGAACAGCCACTCTCTAGAGCAAATCGGCTACCCTGTATAGAAGACCGTAATCAATAATCGCTTACATTCGACAGCCAATCTCGCTTCAATTCATTATCCGTTTTACTCCAATCAATGATTTGAGTTCTGGTAGTGTCTTGTTCCAAATTTGGTTCGTTGTTTTGGGATGTTTGAGGTGTGCAAAATAGCATTGTGAAAAGTCCGATGAAAGCGCAAAGGCCTAGGAGGAACATTCCGGTAAGATAACTTAACAATGGTGCTAAATAGTCTTCTTCTTTGTAGTCTGTTTTCATGTTATGGTAGTTTATTTTGAATTATAGATTGGCTAAATACCCGACCTGGTGTCTACACCACACTTTTCGAGATCTAATGATGTAATAATTTGCTGAAGCAACTCTACCGTGTAATTTGAACCAATCATTACGAAAATTGATTCTTTGATGAATGGTCATGTAGCCTGGCATATTACCAGCATTTTTCAGAAAGTATCGGGTGTTAAAGGATAGTTTTTGTTTCTCTTGAAAGAGTGATAATTGAGCCATTCACAAGTGTTTATTCGGGTTAAAAATGATGTCTTCAATAGTGGATTCTGCTAGGTAGAACTTCTTGGATATTCGCGCTATGATCCATTGGTTTCTAAATTTCTTGTGACCGTATTCACTGATATTGCTCAGACGGTCCCATTCCTTTCTTATGTCTTCGTTTCTTTGCTGGCGTTTTTCCTTGTCTCTCATCCTTTTTTGGGTTCTGCAGGTTGGGTATTTAACTGTCCGGATTGATACATTACTTTGGCCTTGTGCATGGCTTTTTTAAATGATTCATTTGAAGCTCCTGTTTGGCGGTTTTCTTTTACTGAGAGGTGTTTGTTCAGGTTGGCTTGCTGAACCGTGTTAAGCTGCTCTTCGAACACTAATTGAATGGTATTCAAAACCTTGTTCACATTCAACTTGCCGTAGTTGGGTTGTTGTTTGATTTTTTGACAAGCCAGATATACTGTCTCCAGTTTCAAATTGAGATTCAACCCCGAGCAAATGGTTACTACAATTTCTTCGATTTGATTTTCCTTCAGATCCTTATCGAAGGATTCAGACAGGTCAGATATTAGGATTCCAACACATTGTTCCACCTTCTCTGGAGAATTTTCTTTCGTCAACTGACCCAATGTAGGAACCGATGGATCTGCAAGCTTGGAAAGTGAAAGGGATGCATTGTTTCGAATGAGTTCCAATTTGGATGCGCCGGTGTTCATTTGTTCGAACAAGATGGGTTGTTGCTTCTTTGCTGGCAACAACGATCCATTATTTTCTGGAGTATTTGCTGGAGGGTTGTGCATGGCTTTGTTTAATATGTGTGAGAATGAGATTCAAATTGCTGTAGATGTGGCGTAGTTCCACTTTTCTTTGGTAGAAATCTGGTAAGTGGTTCCAGTTAGAGAGGATTTGTTTCCAAACCACTTCACTATTGGAGTCAATGGATTTCAAATAAGCTTGAATAGCCTTGATATTTTTGATTTCTGTTGGATTGATTCGTGGTTTAAACTTGAACTTTGCTTCAAACCACTCCGTGTATTCTTGTAACATGGCATCGTAGGGTTTTGTGGTGTCCTGGATCAATTCAATTTGTACACGATGTTGATAGTCTCTTTTGATAATCTCCAAGCCAAGTTCCAGTTGAGGTGATAGCTTCATTAAGTATTCATGCGTTTGCTGGTTTACCTTACCACGCATTTTTTTCAAGCTGTGGAAATGACCATTTTTATAGGTGATTTCAAAATCAGCGTTGGGCTTGATGATATGGAGTTTATACTTGGTCATTTTAAAAGTTGGAAATATTCTGATTTGAGGTCTTCTTCGAAAAGTTCTAGGTACTGTTTAAGCCCATCTATCAATACTTTATCATCTGAGTTAACAGAAACCCGAACCAAAACTCCATCAATGTATTTCAAGAGAAGTGTTTGATTCGGGTCTGTGTAGATGGTTATGTTTGTGCTTTCATCCATGACCTGAAAACTTTTTCGACTTGTGAAACGAGCTGCGTTAATTCAAAAGCATTGTGCTGATTCAATACTTTGTGATACATTCCAGAAGTACAGCACCATTGATTGATCCTTTTCATATCTGCTTTTCCGTTTTTCACGTAATCCATTCTAGCAAACAGGGCAATTACTTTTCTTCTCATTCGGTTTTCTTTGCTTTCCTTCCATGGGTGCTTATTCGTTGGATACGTTCGGTTGAGGTTCAAAAGAAGTTCACGATACTCTGTAGCTGATAGTTCACTGAGACTGCTTTTGTTGCCTCCAGTGAAACCAAGAATAAGGTCCTCGCGGTCGATTCTTACACCGGAGGACTCTATTCTTTTTGTAATGGCGAAAAAAGCACCGTATTTACTCATTGTGAGGTGTTTGAATGAATCCTGGACAAGAGTCTCTACTTAGCTCCAAAAGTGTACCTGCAACGGCTTGTTTTGGTGTGAATTCATGATGAACCATGAATCGCTTTTGCTCGTCAGTATCCACTTGTTTGGTCGTATGTCGGTGACAGTTTTCTTTGATGCTGCAGATACTATTCTGGCAGCGTGCTATATCGTTGGGTAATGCAATTTTTAAACTCATACTATATTTTATCGTAAATGTTTTTTTGCTTAGCGCTTGTACTGATAATTGGCCAGATCTTTACGTCGGTACCTTCAGTCTGTTCACAAATTCCAATGAGCATGGAATTAGGTAATGGAATGTCGAATTTGTCTTTCATCAAATTCGATAGATAGATACTGTTGAAGGTTGCTCTTTCTTCAGTTGAAATGCGCATCTTACAACCTTTGTCAGACTCTAAAAAGTAGGCCTGCTTGGTTGTTGGGTCAATGGCAATGGTCCATTTTTGACCAGCCTTCAATTGTAAATCAACTGTTGCTTGTTTGCTAAAAGCAAAGACTCCATTTTTTGAAACGTTGAAGCTTCTTGATTGCTTCCTTGCATTTGAGTTTGCCTGGATATCGACAATTTCTAAATCGGATAGTTTCATCTTACTTTTTTTGCTGTTGTTTTACTTTGATCATGTGTCCTTCGGCTACTCTTAGTGAAAGACCTTCTTGCAATTTTCTGAATGCTTCCTTTTTTGTGTTAGCGCGTTCAGCTGCGGTAAATTCTTTGATTGGCTTATCCCAATACCTCAATTCAACATTGAACTGATACTGATTGCGACGTGTGGTTGAAGAGGGTTCCTTAAACCTTTGTGTCGGCAATTTCTTACGCTTGAAAATTTTGCCTATCCAATTCATGATACAGATGCGAAATTGAGGTCAATATTGGCGTACTTTCCTTCCATGTCTTTGGCATAGATGCGGAAATACGTCTTGGAGTGTGGTCGTCGAACCGATTCTTCTAACAGATCCAGGGCACGTTGAAAATGATGGTCCTTTATTTTGGAGCGGTAACGCAAAAGGCTCATAACTTTTTTCGCATCGAGTTTTCCTTTAGTTGTTGTAAATGCATCATCGATCAATTGCTGACCAAAGTCGTCTTCACTTTTCACATTCTTTTCGATGTACTTCTTCAACTCCTCTCGGCAGCTGGTAATCTTGAGATCATCAAACTCAATTCTTTCAGATACCGAAACTTCAATTTTAATGGAGCGGTCAAAGTTGTACCAGGTGAAGTTGCCTTTGCCATCTTTTGGCGTTTGGTTTTCTTCCATGGCTTTTTCGTACACTTCATTGCAGAGTTCGATTACCTGTTTTTTGAATTCCAGTAAGTTGCTATTGATTGAAAGACTTTTTTGCAACAATCTGTTAGCTTGTCTTTCGGCTAATCGCTCCAAAGGAGTAGTGCGATTGTAAGGGATGTTCACTCCCTTTTCATCAATCCAGGAAATATCACTGGACTTTTGGTGTTTTACATTTAATTCTTCTTTCATTATTTGATGTATTGAGAGATAGTACTTGCGTTTGTGGTGTCTAGCACATGGCTAGGCTTGTCATAGAAAAAGATTCGATCCTTTATTGCTTGAATTCGAATTCTTAATTGGACCACTGCATTGTGACGTGGTATGAACATGTCATTTTTCACGTGCGTTTCATTTCGCAATTGCACGGCTTTTTCAAGCTCTTTTTCCAAGCGCGCCTTGTCTGCTTTAAGGTTAGATCTGTAGTCCATATCTTTTTACTTTTGATAGATTCACGTTTTTTAGAATTTTCAGATAGTTGTGCTCAAATGACACACCCAGTTTGCTCTCGTGTGGAAACTGTCTGGCATCATCCAAGTACTTGTATATATTGGGAGACATTCCGTGCGTTCTGAAGACTGTCACGAAGTTTGTTTCGTTTGTTTCGTACTCGAAAATCCACCATTTCCAGAATTGTGGATCACGACTGTAAAGCGTGTAGAATTCACTGTCCTCTTCAAAGTTCTCTAGCAAAAACACCAGGCCACTTTTGAAGATGATTTCCTTGCGAAGAAAATCAGACATTCCGTCGATGCTCAGGACATACCGAACTGCTGATTTTCGGTTTCTGCGGATAGTCGCTGTATGGTTTGTTCTTCTGGTTGTGTTCATAATTGTCCGTTAAATTGTAGATGTATTTACCTTGCTTTTTTCTTGTTAAACCTTTCATTTCCTTCTTTCCAAATGATGTATTCTTTACCTCCTCCATATCTTGTAGCTGCTTCAGCTTTGTATCCTTCCACGTGTATTTTCACGTTTGAATCGTATCGAACTGCTTTGGCAACTCTGCCAGCTGGTTCTTTACCATCTGCGTGGGACACAAATACAAATAGCTTCTTTGGGAATTCGTCCTTTAGTTCAGTGTAAGCCTTGTAGTTCAAGCCTGTGTACTGGAGCGAATCAATCACTATGATGTCTGCAGACCGTTTGCGTCTGAGCCTTACTTTTAAATCTTCAATTGTTTCTCCATTGAGCAGGCTTATCTTCCCAGAAACCTCTTCCATGTTCAACTGAGCAAAGGCGCTTTGAATACTCAATGATTGCCCTTCTTCGAGTGAGTTGTACCAAACTCTGCCAAAGGATGTGAGTACTTTACTTAATTCGAGAGCTAACCGTGTTTTTCCGTTCCCTGAATGCCCCCATATGATCCACGTTCCGCTGAGTTCCGGTGTGCCAATCAAATCCTTATATGGGTTGGGTAAATTCATCGTTTTAAACTTGGTTGCTGCCAATTGTTTGGGTGAAATCGCCTTGCCTAGTGACATCAGTTATTCTGTGCTTTTTTTGTCATTTTAAGTCCGTGGATTCTTCTTTTTACTCTTCTCAAATCGAAATCCGATTCCTGGAATATTTCTTGGATATCCTTCTTGTTATCGATACCGTTCGCCTTGCATACTTGCGCTACATCTTCGGAACCGATTCCGCGTAATTCGATGAATTTTCTACCAATTCTGGAGTAGATTTCTTTGTATCCCTTTTTGTTCAGGTGTAATCCTTTTCGGATTCGTTTTTCGAGGTGATCTGTAGCCGCTAGAATGATTCCACACTGATCTTCCAGTTGGTTGTACAGCGTGATGAAGAAATACAGGACTTGATCACTCAACTTATCGGCTTCGTCCATGATGATCAATGGATGCTGCTGGGTTCTCAAGATTCTTACAGCTTCCATCATCATTTCGGAAACGGTCAATCCGGAACTATCACGACCCATGGCCGCCAAAAGCTCTACAAGAAAGTACTTGCGGTTCCAAAACTCATTGCAGTTTAATAGATAGACCTGCTTGTTGTTTTCGGCGAAGTGTCGAAAGGTGCAGCTCTTACCAGATCCTGCATTTCCTACCAAGGCAAAGACGTTGGCATTTTCTTGGCTATCGGTACAGATTTGAGTGATCATCTTAAAGTCTCTGGTTTCCACCAAAGACCATGTTTTAGCAGTGTAATTGAGTTTCGAGGCTATGTTTCGCCACATGGTCTCGTTTATTACCTCCCATTTGTCATTCAAAACTGCACTTAAGGTAGAGGGTGCAATGTCCAATGAATTGGCTGCTTTGTTTTGAGATCCCAGACGTTCTGTTTGGCGTTCTGCTAACTCTTTAATGGCTTGTTTTTCTCGGTTGCTAATCATACTTTTGTTATTAGGTTTTTAATAGTTCCACTGTTGGTGGAATTGAAGGTCCAGATGTCCGTCTGGACTTTTTTGTTTACATCAGGTTATAAATGTTCAGTTCGTCATCATCCTCATTGTCCATGTTGGAGATTGATTTCTGGACCTTCCCGTAGGAGTCTTTATTGCGTTTTATATTGGTTACACCTTTTATGTTTGGCGAAGTCATTCCGTAGTCCTCATTTCGGGCTCCGTGTTCGGCCAAAATGCTTTCTGTAGCTTCTACTGTGTTGATTCGCTCTTGCTTGATTCGTTGATCCATTTGTTGCAAGAAATTCACATCTCCTGACTCTTGTTCCTGCTTGTTTCGTGCAACTTGAACCTTGATTTCTGCAGTAGCCGCATATCGAATTCCTAGTTTATCCTCAACATAAAGGAGGATGCTTGAGCGGTCTTCTGGATCGTATTTCACGATGAATTTGCGATCGATGTTCTTCTTCAACCAATCGAGATCAGGCATACCATCTTTTCCATTCACGATATAAGTCTGAGCGATTCCACCGTCTTTGATTGTTAGACCATAAGCAGTCATCATTACTGGTTTTGGTCGCTCAATCCAGAACAGATCCACCATGTCCCACAACTGAATCTCTGGAGCATCCGGATTGGTAGAGTTTAAATAGCTTTCAATGCGTGGTTGCTTGGTGTGAGGATGTGTCGCTGAGTTCCATTCTTTTCGGCGTTTTTCATATACAGCCTTGATCTCTTCGAGTGTTGGCAAATTATGCTTGTTCGCCATGATGTTTTCCATGTTGGACTTGCTTTCAATTGCTTTGGCTTGGATGTTTTGTCCTGTAAAGAACCAATCCTGTTTTAAGAACTGGCTTTGGAAGCGATTGAAGGCACTTTCGATGGTTTTTGACTTTCCATTATAAGGCTGCGTTTTGATGCTAATACGCGCAAGCTTTGATAGGAAATTTCCGCTTTTCAACTTCTTGTGACCTCCTTGGTTATCGAAACCAATTTGATACGGGCGGTGTCCAGCTATTTTCACGGCCATTTTGTAAGCGTGATATTGCGCTTCATAATCCTCTGTGTCTGAAATATGGAACCCAAGAAGAACCTCGCTGAAAGCATCCATTACTTCGTAGACCTGGCACGTTTTTACTTTTCCGTTTTCGTCTTGGTAGTAGTAGTTCAACTTAGTACCATCCGAATACCAGAGGCTGTCTCGCATGCTTGGTAGCTTGGTTGAATGTTGGTACATGAATTTCTCTTTGAATTTCAATTCACCGTGGCGATGTCCATACCACAAGTGCTGGATCTCTTCACTGTGCAGGTAGTTGTAAATAGTGCTAGATTCCTTAAGAACTTTCCAGCCTTCTTCTTTGGCTTTTCGATTGAACTCACGAAACAACTGTTCAGTGTTTGCAACACGATTAACACGGTCAGCCCATCTGGAAATCAACCAACGTTTGCCTTCTTCATTGATCTTTTCAGAGTTGTTGTTTCCAAATCCTTTGTGTACAAGTGATTTGTACCCCTTATCAATGTATTCACGGTACTTTTGCTTGAATCTGCGGAAATTACTAGGCAAGGAATGAGGGTAAGTATGCTGAGGAAGTTCTTGGATCTCTTCGAATATTTCTTCGAGTATTCCAGAAGTGCGACCTCCAAGCGATCTTGTTTTGGAATAAATGTCGTTGTACAGTTTTCGAGTTGCGTTCAAGATGATGGCATTCGCTACGTACTCAGCAATGTTCTTTTCTGGTAAACCGAAACCGTTATCCAGGGTAAAGTCATTGAAGTACTTTACTGCCTCTAAATCATTCTCCAAACGGTCTTTGAACGGTGTTCGAATGGTCGTTTTCTTCGGATCTCCAAAGCGCTCAATCACTTCCTTTTTGAAACGGCTAGGTAAGCTTTGAAAATCAATTAACGCTGGTGTGTTGCGACATGCGCGGCGTAGGGATTTGATGTAGCCGCGATTAACTAGGTTCTGATAGTTGTATTGAGTCAAGATGCCTTGATCAATAAGCACTCTCGGTTCAATACCGATTGTAGAATTGAACGTTTGGTACATAACTATTGATTTTGGATTGATTGAGACGCTTGCTCTACTTCATTTTTACGCTTTTTGACAAGAGCATCAAAGTAAGAGTCGAGGTAGTGTGATCCATAAGTGCCGTTAAAGTATCTATTTACCGTATTAACTGATACATTGGCCATCTCTGCTAAAACCTTCTTATCCCCATGTCGTAAAAACTTTCGCTTTTCTTGTATTTCGTCAACTTTCATACTTTATAGTGATGTTTTTTGGCTTGTTTTGTGTTACTTTGGTTTGTATTGTACAAAACTCGAAAAAACTTTCGAATACTCGAAATTAATTTCGAAAAATATTCGAAAAATATTTCGATGTTGTAAAATCAGGAACTCATGAATACTGATATAAATCACAGAATCAATTATTTAGCTGATAAATTGTTCGAAGGGAATAATTCGAAGTTTGCTAAAGAAATGGGTACAAGCGAGGCTAATATTCGGAACTACCGAACCAAAACAATACCCAAACTCGAATTCATTCAGCAGCTTCATACCAAATTCGAAATAAGTTACGAATGGTTGTTAGAAGGGAGTGGATCAGAACAGAATACCATGAACATGGTCAATGAATCAGTTTCCGAATATGGCTTGAGAACTGATTCTAAAATTGAAAATCAAGAAATCCCGTTATATGAATACCATGCTGCAGCAGGTTTGGTGGCACTTTTTCGGGACCATTCCGAACAAGAGAAAGTTGGTAAGATTAGTGTACCCAATTTACCCAAGTGTGATGGGGCTATATACATTACTGGTGACTCCATGTATCCACTTTTGAAATCTGGAGACATCATCATGTATAAGCAATACCAGGATTTTAGAGATGGGATTGTGTTTTATGGTGAAATGTACTTGGTAGCATTTACCGTTGAAGATTCTGATCATGTCACTGTGAAGTGGCTGCACAAATCAGACAGAGGACCTGCATTTATTAAGTTAGTGAGCGAAAACAAGCATCACGAGCCTGTAGATATACCCAGATCTTCCATTACAGCCATGGCTATGGTCAAGGCAAGCATACGCATCAATAGTATGATCTAAAACACATACCAATTGTACCAAACACACACGCTTTTTTGAACCGTAACACCTTCAACCCCTTTGTTGATGGGCTTTTTCATCATGAAGGGTGGGATTTTTGACCCCATTATAAC
>JAOASF010000040.1 GCA_025210175.1 Crocinitomicaceae bacterium
CAATCGTATCCTTTTTCTTCCAATTCCAAAGCCAATTCTTTGGTTCCAGACTTAACAATCTTTCCGTTGTACAAAACGTGTACGAAATCCGGAACGATGTAGTCCAAAAGTCTTTGGTAGTGCGTAATAACGATTGTTGCGTTGTTTGGGCTTTTCAATTTATTTACTCCATTTGCTACGATGCGCAAAGCATCGATATCCAAACCTGAGTCAGTCTCATCCAAGATCGCCAATTTAGGCTCCAACATAGCCATTTGGAAGATCTCGTTTCTTTTCTTTTCACCTCCAGAGAAACCTTCGTTAACCGAACGTGAAGCCAGTTTAGCATCCAACTCAACCAAGGCAGATTTGTCTTTCACCATCGCCATGAAGTCTTTAGCTGATATTGGCTCTTCTCCTCTGTGTTCACGCATCTCATTCAGTGCAGTACGCAAGAAGTTGATGTTGCTTACACCTGGGATTTCAACTGGGTATTGGAAGGCCAAGAACAAACCTTCGCGTGCTCGTTCTTCCGTTTCCATTTCCAATAGGTCTTTCCCGTCGAAGTCTACCGAACCGTCAGTGATTTCGTATTCCTCACGTCCAGCCAATACAGAAGCCAGGGTACTTTTACCAGCACCGTTTGGTCCCATAATCGCGTGAACTTCTCCTGGCTTAACCTCTAGGTTTAGTCCTTTTAATATCTCTTTTCCCTCGATAGAGGCGTGTAGATTATTTATTGTTATCATGTTCTTATTTCAATTTTGAAGATTACAGATTAACAGATTTCAGATTGGAAGATTGCTGATTACAAATTTCAACTTAACCTTGATCCTTTCTTCTTTCTAATTATCTGTTTTCGTTCTTAAATATTTAATAAATCCAGCCAGTTGTTTGCTAACTGAAAAACATTCCTCATTTATTTTTTTATATTCTTTTTCATTCAAGTATTGCAGGTTTTTGGCGATCGTTAACTGTGTTCTTAATTCTCCACAAGACCCCTTTGCAATCAAGAGAAAATAAACGAACTGTCGTTGACTATCTCGTTCAAATCCTTCTGAAATATTGGAAGGAATTGAAATGGCCGATCGACGAATTTGATCACGCAATCCAAAATCCTTTGCGAATTCTGATTGATTTGTAATCGTATAAATAGTTGAGACTAGATTCATTGACACCTGCCAAACCTCTAAATCCTCAAACCTATTTATCGTCCCCATCGCTCAAACAATTTACATTCCCACTATCTGCAATCTTCCAATCTGCAATTTGCAATCTTCTAATCTGCAATCTACTAATCTGCAATCCCTAACCCACAGACCCTTCAAGGGAAATGGTTAACAATTTTTGCGCTTCAACGGCGAATTCCATTGGAAGTTGGTTCAATACCTCTTTACAGTATCCGTTTACAATCAAGCTAATCGCTTTTTCTTCGCTGATTCCGCGTTGCAAACAGTAGAAAATTTGGTCCTCACCAATTTTCGAAGTTGTTGCTTCGTGCTCGATTTTCGCTGAGCTGTTCTTACACTCAATGTAAGGGAAGGTATGAGCTCCACACTCGTCAGTCATCAACAAAGAATCACACTGAGAGAAGTTACGCGCATTGTGAGCGTTTTTGTGGATTTGTACCAATCCGCGGTACGAGTTGTTCGATTTTCCAGCTGAGATACCTTTCGAAATAATCGTTGACTTGGTGTTTCTTCCTAAGTGAACCATTTTCGTTCCAGTATCGGCTTGTTGCATGTTGTTGGTAACCGCTACGGAGTAGAATTCTCCAACCGAGTTGTCACCTTTCAAAATACAAGATGGGTATTTCCACGTTACGGCAGAACCTGTTTCAACTTGCGTCCAAGAAATTTTCGCGTTGGTTTCGCAAAGACCTCTTTTTGTTACGAAGTTGAATACTCCACCTTTTCCGTCCTTGTCTCCAGGGTACCAGTTTTGTACAGTTGAGTACTTGATTTCAGCGTCTTTCAAAGAAACCAACTCAACCACTGCAGCGTGCAACTGATTTTCGTCGCGCATTGGAGCAGTACATCCTTCTAAGTAAGAAACGTAAGATCCTTCGTCGGCAATTACCAAGGTACGCTCGAACTGACCTGTTCCTCCTTCGTTGATACGGAAGTAAGTGGACAATTCCATTGGACAACGAACCCCTTTCGGAATGTAACAGAAAGAACCGTCAGTAAATACCGCTGAATTCAACGCTGCGTAGAAATTATCTGTTTTTGGAACAACTGTTCCCATGTATTGACGAACCAATTCTGGGTGTTCTTGAACTGCTTCAGAGAACGAGCAGAAAATGATTCCCAATTCCTTCAGTTTTGCCTTGAATGAAGTTGCAACGGAAACCGAGTCCATTACGAAATCTACCGCTACACCTGTCAAACGCTTTTGTTCCTCCAATGAAATTCCCAATTTTTTCATGGTTTCTTTCATTTCTGGATCTACGTCGTCCCAAGATTCGTATTTCTTGGTTTGCTTCGGTGCTGCGTAGTATGTGATTTCTTGAAAATCTGGTTTTTCATAGTGAACGTGTGCCCATTCCGGCTCAATCATTTCACTCCAAATTTTGAAGGCATCCAAACGAAATTGCAACAACCATTCTGGTTCTTCCTTTTTCGCTGAAATCATGCGAATCACATCTTCGTTCAATCCTTTCGGAATGCGATCAGATTCAATGTTTGATACGAAGCCAAATTTATATTCTTGGTTCTCAAGATCTTTGGCTAATTCATGTTCTGTATATGACATGCTTTTAATCGAGGGTTTTATTAAACTGAAAAAGATTCACCACAACCACAAGTGCGGTCTGCATTCGGGTTCACGAATACGAATCCTTTTCCATTCAGACCTCCAGAAAAATCTAGGGTCGTTCCTATTAGGTAGAGGTAACTTTTCTTGTCAACAACGATTTTGATTCCGTTGTCTTCGAAAGAGCGGTCATCTTCACCTTCTTGGTTGTCCATTTCGAGTTGATACATCAATCCAGAACAACCTCCACCTTTTACTCCAACGCGGATAAAAAAGCCATCCTTGCCTTCTTCCGACATTAATTTAAGAGCTTGGTTCTTAGCGTTATCGGTTACGTTTATCATGGTCGTTTGAATTCTCTGTTTATTTAGACTTGATTTAAATAGAATCAAAAGTCACTGCAAAAATACCACTTTTATGGTATTCAACAAAAATTGGAGTCGAAAGTTCCCCATCAATTTAAAAGCGAAAACTTATTGTGATAAATTCAGCTGAAAGCTAAGGTTTTGGGGCTTCCTTTTCTATTTTTGTGCAAATGCAAGGAATGAAGGTATTCGATGGGCTGTTGGAGGGATTTGATGTGAAGAATCCTGTGTTGACGATTGGAACATTTGACGGGGTTCATTTGGGCCATCAACAGATCATCCAACAATTGAATGAGGAGGCGAAAAAACATGGAGGAGAGTCTGTCTTATTTACCTTTTACCCACATCCAAGATTGGTACTTTACCCAGAAAGTACAGGCTTAAAGTTGCTTCAAACGCGAGAAGAAAAAATCGCGAAACTGGAGCGAATGGGCTTGCAGAATATCATCATGTATCCTTTTACGAAAGAATTCTCTCGCTTGACTGCTGTGGAATTTGTCCGCGACATTTTGGTGAACCAATTGAGCGTTCAAAAGCTCGTTATTGGCTACGATCATCAGTTTGGAAAGAATAGAGAAGGTGGATTGGAGTTCTTACAAAGTGTTTCGGACACGTATGGTTTTGAAGTTCTAGAAATTCCAGCCCAAGAAATTGATGATGTCAATGTTTCTTCATCGAAAATTAGAAAAGCACTATTTGCGGGAGATGTAGAAACGGCGAAAGCTTATTTGTTAGAACCGTATGAAATGACAGGTACGGTTGTTGCTGGTAAGTCATTGGGTCGAACGATTTCTTATCCTACAGCTAATCTGGATTTAGGAACTGATTTGAAATTGATTCCTAAGAATGGTGTGTATGCCGTTCGTGTGCTATTGGAAGACGGCAGCGAGAAAGCGGGTATGATGAATATCGGGGTGAAACCAACTATTGCTGATAGTGAAGCTGTAAGCTTGGAAGTACATATTTTTGATTTCAACCAAGATTTGTACGGGAAGAAATTGACCGTGAAATTCGAACATTTTCTGCGAGATGAAATGAAATTCGACGACCTTCAAGCATTGCAACAACAAATTCAAAAAGATGAGACTCTGGCTCGCGATCTTCTTCAGCTTCCAACTCTTTAATTCTTTTTCACAAGTAGGAAAAGTTTATGAATTGGCCGACTTAGCGGAGGCGAATCGAGATTCGGTTTTTTCCATTGACCTATCCAAATCAAAACTGACGGAAATTCCCGACCTTACGATTTATCCGAATTTGCTTGAATTGAATCTTTCGAAAAATAAATTAACGCGTCTTCCCTCTTGGTTCAATCAGTTAACGAGATTAAAGCGACTCAATCTTTCCAAAAACAAACTTGAATCTTTTCCAATATATCTCTGCGCCCTGACCCAATTGGAAGAACTGGATCTTTCAGAAAATAATTTGGGTAGTCTACCTGCTTGTATCGGCTACTTTGTTCATTTGAAAAAACTAGACCTATTCGAAACTCGGCTATCCGACTTGCCACCTGCATTTTCAGAATTGAGACAATTGGAATTTTTGGATCTCAGGGGAATGAATTTTTCCGAGCCTTTTCAAACAAAATGGAGGACTCTTTTTGACAAAACGGTCATCGAATTTGACCAGCCGTGTGATTGTCTAGAAAAAAATTAACATTTCACACCCAACCATTTGATTTTTCAAACGTCTAATAGATATCAAGCAAATACAATATTTGGTATTGAAGTTTGATAAATGGGTTTTTAGGTTTAGAAAGGTCGATCTCTCCGGGTCGACTTTTTTTATTGGAATTTTATTGCCTTTGTAGGGTTGACGCGACTTATAAGTGTACTCGGTAAAATCATGGCAGCCAAACAAACGATCAAAGTGACCGCATTTAACAGTACGATTTGCCACCAAGTAATGGAGATAGGAACACTGCTCAAATAATAGACTTCGGCATTGAGTTTCAAGATTCCGAATTGCGCCTGAAGGAAACAAAGGGTCAATCCGATGGCATTTCCCCAAAGCATTCCCTTCCCGATAATAAAGAAAGCTTGGGTCAAGAAAATCTTTCTTACTTGCCAATTCCAACTTCCCATGGCCTTCATTAAACCGATGAATTGTGTTTTTACGAGAATAATGACGAGTAGGGCAGCTCCAACATTTACAATTCCAATCACAATCATCAGTGTGAGAATGATCAGAACATTGAGGTCGAGAAAACCCAACCAAACAAATATTTCTTGCTGATTTTCTTTCACACCTGTAACCTGAAGTTGTTCTCCATTGGAAGTAGGGATGAAGGTGTATAGCTTCTTCAGTTGTTCAACATTTTCATCTATTTTCGACCAATCTTTGAACCCAATTTCCCATCCGCCAATGTAGCGATTGGCACTCCCATGACCATTCAGGTGTTCAAAATGAATCGTTTTTTCTGGAAGTTTTAATTGGTATTTGAGTCCATCACTTGAGGTATATTCTTTTTCGAGTTCACCATTTTGATCCAAAGGAAAATCGCACAGCGCCAATTGATTTCCCTGAACTTTTATTTTTAAATAGGCTGTATCAGGTAAGGCGAGAGAAGTTTCATCCACGCCTCCAAAGCCATTGTAATCTTTTGCTATCAGTCTAAACGTAGTGTCGTTTTGCGGGCAAATTTTGATCCCTACGCTACTTGCAAACCCCTTTCCCCAATCGTAAAGGTAATACCCATTTCCGCCTTGCACGTTGGCCTTAATCACCAAGTAGCCATCCGAAAGAGTATCCAAAACTTCGATGCTCGCTGTAAGTCCCCAGTCGTTCAAGTTTTGCACGGCTCTTAAATCGCCAAAGACCATTTTTTTATCGAATTCTTCTAGTCCCGTTTTATAGATTCCGGCAATTTTAAAAAAGCGTTTTACTGGGGAACTTTTCACAAAGAAAGTTCGGACCGTATCGTTGACTTCGAATTTTAGTGACTTGGCTAGTGATTGTGAAATCAATATTTGATCGGAGATGCTATCCTTTGGGAAGTGAGGAATTCTACCCTCCACCAAGTGTTTTTTCAAGAAGCGCCAATCGTAGTCGTTTTTCACTCCCTTTAAAATGGTTCCCTGAATATCTTGTTGAGAAAAGGTGGAATCTGTGCCGCTTGACGTACGAATTTTTCGATCCATACGTTCAGATTGAAGAAGCATGGGTTTAAAAGCAACTTCTTGTGCAAAATCCACAGAAGGCATGGATCTTAGGTTTTGAAGCAAGGAATCATTTTGGAGCAAGGGCTCACACTCAAAGATGTTGGGTGAACCACTTTTAAGGATGATGGCGTGCGACGAAAATCCGCTAACTTTTTCTCTAACCTCTTTCTGAAAACCAATAACGACGGCAATTGT
Organism: Crocinitomicaceae bacterium; assembly: GCA_025210175.1. Taxonomy (GTDB): domain Bacteria; phylum Bacteroidota; class Bacteroidia; order Flavobacteriales_D; family Crocinitomicaceae; genus UBA2040. Next base: position 6,452 of record JAOASF010000040.1, read on the forward strand.
GAGCAAGTTTACAACAATGGATAGTGCAATACTTATGACACTTATACGGACAATGGGGCGAGAAACTTTTTTACCTTCGGTTTCTTTGAAAAATATCTTTTTTGCAATGAAAAATTCGTTTGCCAATTTGTCGTTTTTAGCCCTGCGAAAGTACACAAAGGTTTTTGCCCTTGAAAGTATTTTGCTGCTTTTGCTTACGCAATGTTCGCTTACGAATGCAAAGGCAGTTGACCCGACGGATTATTCACACTCGGTTCCCACTGTTTTGGTGGAAGGGGAAGAAGAAAATGAACTTTTGGCTCCCAAAAGGTTGCTGCTGGGAATCGACCGCGTCCATCTCATTTTGGATTCGATTGTAGACAAACGCATTGCTGTGGTGGCCAATCAAACGGCCGTTGTGAATGATGTTCATTTGGTCGACACCCTTCTTTCATTGGGATTGGATGTAAAAAATTTGTTTGCTCCCGAACATGGATTTAGAGGAACCGCAGATGCGGGAGAGCACGTGGAGTCAAAAGTCGATTCCAAAACCGGTTTGCCTTTGATTTCCCTTTATGGTTCCAACAAAAAACCTACCAAGGAACAACTCGAGGATGTGGATGTGGTGATTTATGATATTCAAGATGTAGGCGTTCGTTTTTACACCTTTATTTCCACTTTGCATTATGTAATGAAGGCTTGTGCGGAAAACAACAAAACGGTATACGTTCTCGATCGTCCGAATCCAAATGGTCACTATGTGGATGGTCCAGTATTGCAAAAAGAATTTAAGTCGTTTGTGGGAATGCATCAAGTGCCTATTGTTTACGGAATGACGATCGGCGAATATGCTTTGATGGTAAACGGAGAAGGTTGGCTGGAAGACAGCTCTACTTGTGACTTGCGGGTAGTTCCTTGTAAATATTACCACCACAAAATGAAATACAATTTACCGATAGACCCTTCACCCAATTTGAAAACACCAGCAGCAATTGCGTTTTATCCCAGCTTATGTTTGTTTGAAGCCACGGTGGTAAGTGTCGGACGGGGTACCGAGCGACCTTTCGAATGGTTCGGACACCCCAAGTTCCCGAATGAAGGTGTATCATTTACTCCTCGCTCCATGGAAGGAGCAAAAAATCCGATGTATGAAAATGAGCTTTGTTATGCCATTGATGTAGAAGAAGAAAGTAAAAATCGCCTATATCAATTGAATTTAACGTGGTTGAAAAGAGCAGCCTTTCTATTAAAAGACGAAGAAAAGTTTGTTAAAAATCCCTCTTTCTTTAATCGATTAGCAGGAAATGATCAACTGATACAGCAAATTCAAGCCGGTTGGTCGGATAAAGAAATCAGAGCCACATGGAAACCCGGACTCGATGAATTTAAAGATACCCGGAAGAAGTATTTGATATACGATTAGCGCAAGAGAAGAACTTGACCTCTTAAAATAATCGGTTTTTCGTTACATGGTGAAAGGTATCGAATTTCATAGTGGTACAAGTTGTTTCCTTGAACCACATTTTTGTAAGTGCCATCCCAACCTGTGAATGGGTCTTGGGTGACAAATATTCTTTCTCCCCATCTATTATAGATTACCATTTGATATCCAGACCCTGGATCGTCGGAGAAAATCGGGCGAAAAATATTGTTGAATTCGTCTGAGTTTGGACTGAACGAATTGGGACAGTAAACCATTAACTCAGAATTGGATAAACCAACAAAAACAGATTCAACAAACAATCTTCCGCAGGTCAGGTATTCTAGCACATACCAACCTTCTTCGTAGGTTTCGATGGTGGCTGTTGAGTCGCCAGTAGACCAATAATAAATAGTATTCGGGAAATATTCGCCCAAAACAATTGGCACTTGATTGCAATTGCCTACTTGAGAGGATAAATCAATATTTGCTTTATCGAGTATGTTCACCTTGAATTTCGCAGATTGTTGGCAATTAGAGGAGTTTATGGAGGTAATCGTGTAGGTCCCGGTTGAGCTAATATAGACAGAGTCTGCTACTGGTTGATTACTTATAAATGATGGTGAATCAGAAAGGAAACTCACATAGCCACCAGGCGTGCAGAAAACAAACGTTGAGTCTATTGTTAAATGTGGGTTTGATTCAAGGTCAATGACCAGTGTATCCGTATAGGTGCAGGCGAACAAATCTAAGTAGCTTATTGGTATTACAGTATCAAAATAAAATGAGAGCGTATTGGTGGAGTCTACTTGAGGCGATAGGTAACTTAGTTCACTTGGGAGTTCTATATGAATAACTGTGTCACACACGAGTGTATCAATCGAAAGATTATAAATTGAAGGGTGTTCATCGATTCGAATTGTATCCGTAAGGGTACATCCAGCTTCAAAAATCAAAACAATGTTTTCATTCATTTCTGGAGACAATACACTATCTCTTGAGGTGGAGTTATTTTCCCAAATACAATGGTCTACGCTGTCGTGAACAGTATAAAATAGAGTGCCATCGTGGCATAAGGTGGTATCAATTTGGTTTAAATATTGTTCCACATCCAAAATCTCAACATGCATTGAATCCGTAGAAGTGCAACCAAAGGGAGACGTGTAATCGAATACATACCAGCCAGACGAATCTACGGAAATGGATGAAGAGGTATCACCATTGGCCCACAAAATGTCGAATCCGGCATTTTGAATTGTGATCATTCCTTCTGAAAAACAGATCTTATTTGAATCAAGAAATTGAGGGGAAAGTGAAGGGTAATAGGTTATCTGAAAAGTGTCTCTGAATTGACAGCCATTCGAAGTAGTGATTTCAAACCAGTGCGGTCCTTGGGAACTAAGACTTTCTGAAAAAGTTGTGCCACCAGATGACCATAGATAACTTAAATCGGATGAAAATGGAAGGCTAATGGCAACAGAATTACCAGGACAGATTACCGTGTCATTTTGGTAGAATTTTGGTGCTTGCGGGTATAGCTCAATGATAATGGTGTCTGTTGAGAAACAAGTCAAAGAATAAGCAGTGGCGAAAAGGGTATCAGTAGAATGCACAGTGACGCTTGAATTCGATGTATTGTTTGACCATAAAAGTGAATCATATGTTTGGTTGACAGAAAGTGTAAAACTTGAATCGCAAGTGTGTATGTCTGGACCAAGATTAAGATTAGGGAGATTTATTTCGTTTAGTTGCACCGTGTCCGAATAGTTGCAGCCATTACCATAGGTTACGAGCACCGAGTATTGTCCGCCGGTATTAGCAATGATTTGGTGAGTAGTGTCACCATTCGACCATAGAACATTGGAAGCCACGCTGTCTATTGATAAAGTAATGGAGTCGCCCGAACAAAATGATAAGGTATCCTGTGGGAAAAAAATAGGCGCGTTATCAATAATGTATTCAAGGATCATTGTATCTGAGCGAGAATAACAAGCATCATCTGAATAGGCCACCCCGATTTGAATGAGTGATGAATTATTTACTGGATAAATCCGCAAACCTTGTCCCGGGAGGTTGGTGCTGGTGAAATTATTCGAAAGATTGATGTATGAATAATTGAGGTTGTCTCCGTCAACATCCATTAAGGTGCTTGGAAAATAGTCCAAAGAATCGGGGAATTCACAAATGAAAACCTGAGCTGTGTCTGGAATGTTTATTAAGAAATTGTGATAATTATTAAATCGAGGAAACACGTGTGCTGTACCGAAGTAATGATTGTTCAGAACAGGAGGAGAAATGATGACTCCCGAAGCCGGACCTTCGATATTGTCAATGTACCGCAGTCTAGAATTACCTTCAGAAAGAAAATAAATACGGTCATTGGGAAGTCTAACTAACTCACCGGCCATGTCAGAAACGGATGGGCTAACGTCGTGGATTAGTATGGGAGATTGTCCCGGGTTGGTCATGTCGTATTGATAGATTTTTCCTCCCGAAGTTGTGCTCTGCCGATAACGGCTGAAGTAAAGTTTATTGCCACTAGCAGACCATTCGCAATCAATGGTTCCTCTCCAATAAACAGTAGAACCGCCATAAATGGACCCCGGAATAGAAAAGAAATTAGATAGGGTTCCTGTGGCTGCATCGAAATCTAATAGGACATGTGGGTTGCACTCACACATACTTGTTATTGCCACCTTTGTGCGAGATGGGTTCGGACGAATGGTAGATGCGTTATTATAAGAAATAGGTAAGGTGAAAGTTGAATGAAGGTTGATTCCGGTACTAGTAATTTCGAATATTTTAATAACATTATTATTCTGCCCAGTGGTGAGAAGCCAACCATTCTTAGAATTTGATTTGGCAATTACAGTCATTGCTTCGTCCACTTGTGAAGCGACCAATATGTTTTTGGTAGTGACGTTGCCAAGAGGATTTGCGATGTTACCATTTCCCGGCAGATTCAAGTCGACAATGGAATACTTAATATTTCCAATAGAGTTTGACTCACGTTTGTAGTTGTTGGAGAAGATGTAATATTGATTGCACGAATCAGGAACAGGAAAGGTCAACCCGGTATTGTGACTAGAAATGTCACCATGTAACCCACCTCCATTTGGCATTTGTTGGTGGGTTTTATCGACTACAGAAATACCATCGGTATAAAATAATAGCTGACCGGTAATCGGGGAGTTTATGGATGAACAACCCTCATTAGAAAAAGGGGTGTAACTATTGTTCGTTAGACTTAATGCGAAATTGTTGGAAGGATCTGCATGAATGCCGGTAGAAGTGATATTAAAATGCCAGTTGGTAAATTTCAGACTATCCCATGAACCCTGAGACAATGATGTTAGGTTGATTAAAAGAATAATAGCGAAGGTCAGGGTCCTCATTAAGCTAGTAACTTAGTTTAACTGTAGTTATTTTCGAGCAATTACTTTTTCGTTAGCAAAGGTACAGCAAAAAAATAATTAATTAAACCTCTTTGAGGGCTATGGATTCAAGTCGTGAATGGGTTGGAGTAAGTTATTATAACTGTCCATCGGAATGATAGACTCCGTTTTTAAAGACTTTCACGCGCAATAGGATTCCATCAGAGTCGTATTCGTACACCTTACCGTCCCAAAGTTGACCGTTGCGGAACTCACCATCTTGCCAGATTTCATCGTTGGAGTTGTAAACTTTGTTGTAACCGTTTGGTGCAAATTTGGCTCCTTTGGTTCGAGGTTTTTGAACAGCTGGGGCTTTTTCTTTGCTAGCTCCAGGGTCTTTCACTGTAACTCCCGGACGAACCATTTCTCTTTCTTCTGAGGAAATAACTTGACCGTCTTCGCCATAAACAATGATTTCCTTGATATCACCATTTTCGTAATAGCGCATGGCCTTTCCTGTAGGGCGACCATTAGATGCTTGGTATTCAAATTCAACCTGACCGTTCGGGTAGTAAAACTTTACCTTACCATCTTCCTTCCCGTTGTCGTTGTAGTTGGCTTCGTATTCCAAAACTCCGTTTTCGTGAAAGCGTTTGAGGG
>JAOASF010000041.1 GCA_025210175.1 Crocinitomicaceae bacterium
CCATAACGCTTTTGTTCACGGATGCACAGTTGAAGACAACGTATTAATCGGAATGGGTTCGATCGTTATGGACAACTGTTACATCGAATCCAATTGCATCATTGCAGCTGGGGCCGTTTTGTTGGAAAATACACGTGTTGAATCTTGGTCGGTTTACGCAGGTGTTCCGGCAAAAAAAGTGAAAACCCTTTCAAAAGAATTATTTGATGGCGAGGTAAAGCGCATAGCGGACAACTACGTGAAGTATTCAAGCTGGTTCAAAGAAGAGAAATAATGGCTGACATTCAGACCAGAGAAGATATTGATACGTTCATTCGGGCGTTTTATGGAAAAGTAGTGGGAGATGAAAGTTTGTCTCCCTTTTTCAAAAATTTCGATTTCGAAGGCCACATTCCGCGGATGGTTGATTTCTGGTCTTTCTTATTGCTAGATCAACCCGGATATACGGGGAATGTAATTGAAAAGCATATAGGAATGCCGCTAGAAAAGGAGCATTTCGATCGTTGGGCGCACATTTTTGAGGAGACTCTAGAAAATCTATTTGAGGGAGAAAAAGTGAAATTGGCCAAGGAAAAACTGGTGGTTTTGAAATGGACGATGGAAAACAAAGTCTTACCAAAGCAATAAGAACCGTCTACCGCTGATTTTGAACCGTTTCCCGAAATGTTTCATACCAGCGAACAGGACTGTCGTAACTTTGTTCCCTTATAAGCTATGAGACAGATCATTTTCCTTGTCATTTTCGTCCTTTTGCAATGGTATGCCTTTCAAGCCATTCGTACGATAACTAAATCATCTTGGGTTCAATGGAGTTATTGGATCGTTGGAGTGGCCGTATTGGTCAACCTGATCATCCAATTCAACACAGGAGAATCGGTTCGATCCCTGACGCCCAATCGCAGTTATGCCATTGGCTTTTACATCACCTTATTGGTTCCTTATTTGTTGATCGTAGTCTTTTTATTTGGAGAAGATATTGCGAGATCCTTGTTCGGTGTAGGAAGAAAAATATTCTCCTCCTACGATGGCAAAATGGTGCCTGAACGTCGAAAGTTTGTCTCACAAATAGCACTTGGATTGGCTGCACTTCCTTTTGCTGGAATGTTGTACGGAATGTTGAAAGGGAAATACAATTATCGTGTCTTGAAATATCGTTTGTATTATCCAGATTTACCAGAAAGTTTCAATGGATATCAGATCACACAAATTTCCGACATTCACTCTGGAAGTTTTGATAACAAAGAGAAAATTGAATACGCAGTTGATTTGATTAATGAACAGAATAGCGATTTGCTTTTATTCACTGGAGATTTGGTGAACAACGAAGCTGCCGAAATGAAGCCATGGATGGACGTTTTCTCAAAGCTCAAGGCGAAAGATGGGGTTTATTCAGTTTTGGGGAATCACGACTATGGGGATTATGTAGAATGGCCCTCAGAACAGGCGAAAATTCAAAATCTCGAAGACCTGAAAACAGTGCACAAAGACTTGGGTTTTAACCTCCTGCTAAACGAACATCGTTACTTGCAAAAAGGAGACGACAAAGTTGCATTGGTAGGCGTGGAAAACTGGGGTGCAGGTGGATTTAAAAAGGCAGGTGACTTGACGAAAGCCTCCGAAGGTTTGTCAAACGAGGAGTTCAAAATCTTGATGAGTCACGATCCTTCTCATTGGCAGCATCAGGTAATTGACGATGCAAAAAAATACCACTTAACCTTGAGTGGACATACCCACGGGATGCAGTTTGGAATTGAAATTCCAGGATGGATCAAATGGAGCCCTGTTCAATGGCGCTACAAGTTCTGGGCGGGGATGTATCAACAAAAAGAACAATGGTTGAACGTCAATCGTGGCTTCGGATACTTGGCTTATCCAGGTCGAGTTGGTATCTGGCCAGAAATTACTGTAATTGAACTACACAAAGGCGAACATCGCGTGGAAAATCTGACGGTATAAGTCGAATTATGGTATTTTAGTAAGACCAATACAGTCTATACTGAATGATTGCTTTTTATATACTAATCGCTCTATTTATTGCTTGGATTTGGGTAGACTACTATCGCCTAATCGACATTTTCGACAAAAATCATTTGGGTTACGTGGTTGCCGTGTTCATCATGGGAGCTTTGTCAACTTTGTTGGTTGGTCCTGCCAATGAAATTTTCATCGAACCCTTTGGTTGGGGGATGAAGCAAGAGTTTTGGAATGATTTGTTGTTCTGCACTTTTGGAATTGGAATGATAGAGGAAGTGGCCAAAATTGTCCCCTTCTTGATAGTCCACCGCTTTCTTCGTTCTCACTTGCGCGAACCGATTGATTACATGGTGTTCATCGCCATTTCGGCCCTTGGCTTTTCGGCGATGGAAAACGTGATGTATTTCACGAGTTACGGTTCGCACTTAATCGACACGCGTTCCATTTTGTGTTCGGTTGGTCACATGTTTTTCACCTCCATTTTTGCCTATGGGTTTATCTTGTTGACTTTTAACGAACGCTACAAAAATCCATTTTTCTTGTTGCTGACCTTGCTGTTGGCTAGTTTGGCTCACGGACTGTACGACTTCTTTCTGATGGTAGAGTCCATTCCCTTCGGCTACTTGATTACCATTGTATATTTCTTTTTCTGTATTCAGATTTTCGCGACTATTTTGAACAATGCTTTGAATAATAGTAGCTATTTCACCTACAAAAAAGCCATTGATATCGATCGAATTGCGAAGCGAATATTGATGTATTACGGCATCGTTTTTTTGGCGCAATTTGTTTTAATCACAGCAGACTACGGTTTGGGCCAAGGTTTGGTTTCCTTGCTGAAAACCATTTTTATGCCCGGAATTATTGTGGCAGTTTGTGCTGCAAGATTGAGTCGCTTTCGTTTAATAGCTGGTCGTTGGAATCCCATCAAGATTGAGTTACCCTTTTATCTTTTCGGAAAATCAGATCGCCTACAAGAAGGTATCACCCCGTTTAATTTGAGAATAAAAGGTGCCTCATTCAATGAAATTTACTTGGCAAAACACTTTCAAGAAAACGTATTAATCGTGCCAGTTTCTACCAGAAACACCACCATAGGAGGAGCGCGATGGGCCTATTTGGAAAAGAAAATCCACTTGAAAAACGACGAGGCATATTACATCACACGATTGTATCATAG
>JAOASF010000042.1 GCA_025210175.1 Crocinitomicaceae bacterium
AGTGGGAACTGCTCGAAACCTCCAAGACATAGCAGACATTCAAAATGAATTTCCGGAAACCTTTTTGGGATTACAACTGGAAGTAACCGACCGCTTAGCCTGTTTCAAAGTAGTCGAAAAAGCCTTGGATAAATTCGGTCAAATCGATGTTTTGATCAACAATGCTGGCTATGGTCAGTTTGGTTATGTGGAGGAATTAGAAGAAGAAGGCGTACGCCGACAATTGGATGTGAATGTTTGTGGAAGCATTTGGATGATTCAAGCCGTTCTTCCGAGTATGCGTGCCCACCAATCTGGTTATATTATTCAAGTTTCGAGTATAGGAGGTTTGGTTTCGTATCCTGGAATTGGCATGTATCATGCCTCTAAATGGGCCGTTGAAGGTTTGTGTGAGTCCCTCGCGCAAGAGGTTGAACATTTGGGAATTAAAGTTACCCTGATCGAACCAGGTGGATATGCAACTGATTTTGGGCCAAGATCGGCTGTACATTCGGAAGTAAATTCCGTTTACGATCCCGCCAGAGAAAAACGCAAGATTCAGGCAGGACCACCTTCTGTTGGCGACCCCAAAGCCACGGCGCCGATTGTTTTTGAATTATCGAGAATGGAACAACCACCTTTGCGCTTGCTCATGGGAGAAAAGCCATGGAAGGTTCTCAAACCAAGAATAGAAGAACGCATGAAATCATGGGAAGAGTGGTTACCGACCACCTTGAAAGCACATGGAGAAAATCAATAAAATAGATCAGCCCTGTTTTTCGAATGGGGCTTTTTTATTTTCGAAATTTCTTGCTATTCAAGAGTTGATTCACCTTGTTAAGTATTGCTTTGGTTGAACACTGCTCGCGAAGCATATGCAGGGTTTCCATATCAAGTTTGGGATGGTCTAGTAGGCAATTTTGAAGAACAGTGTTGTTTGACTTGATGATTGCAACAACCGATTCTTTTGTTGGACCCTTGTGAATCAATGATAGACGCAATTCTTCATTTTCCTCATCAACTATACCTGGTTTCAAGAGGATTCGCTCGTCTACATAGGGTTTCAAAAGAAACAATAGTTCCTCTAGTTTTTCTACCAATTCTAACCTGTTTTTTGTCTGGAATTCAAACGCTGGATTTTCCCATAAACCCACATATTCCATTTCATTCTTACGAGGATTAAACTGGGGGACGAGATTGACTACAGTCAAATGAAAAGAACCATCGATATTTCCTTCAGGTTTCCAATTTACATCGATACAACGAAGTCGATTTGGAGAGGAAGCAAACCAAAGTGAACTTCCGGTGAATTCATGAATGTTTTCTTCAGACGGATCTTCGTCCATCAACTGATTCCATTTAATGTTCCATCCAGCTGGAATTTGAAGTGCTTGATAGGGAGGCATTTTCCTTAGATTTTTTGGTAGTATTTAACTCCAATTCCGAAAACTATACTTTCTCAAAAAGAATGTTGTTTCCAGGATCTAATTGTAATCTTTTGTTTCGGTGAGGTTACCTTCCTCATCATAATATTTCCAAACCCCTGACTTTTCTCCATTTGAAAATTGCGCAAGGATTTTCAATTGACCATTGGGATGATATTCTCGCCAGTAACCAACTTGCTGACCATTTTTATAAGCTCCTTTTCGCTTCGTGTTTCCATTTTCAAAAAGAGCCTTAAACGTACCGTTCAATACGCCGTTGGAGTACGTTTCGATATGTTCAACCTTACCTGAAGGGTAATAAAAAGTCCATTCGCCTTCTTGTTTGTACTTTTCATTCAAATAACCCGTTAATTCGAGATTGCCGTCATCGTCCTTTTCCTCAATTTTTTTATACCCATCTGGCACCTCATTCGCATCACTTGTCGTATTGAGTTGACTCAACTCTTCCGTTACATCCGTTCCTTCAACATCTTCAACCCATTTTCCCTCCTTGTCTCTTTCGCTCTCGTATACCCTTGTATTCACCAGTCGAAATTCAGCTTGTTTTATCAGTTCATTATCTTCAGTTTTAACATATAGTTCGAATTTGGTGAGTACCCCGTTCGAAGCGATATATTGAAACACCAAGGGATAGACACTCACCTTTAGTTCGCCAGTCACTTTTTTATCGACAATATCAATAACCCCCTTTGAGTAGGAATTGGAAATGCGATACGAACCGTCTTTGAGATCCTGTCTCATAAAGCCCTCCGGTTTTTCTCCATTTGCGATAGCCATTATGAGTTCATAATATTCATCCGGTTCAATCAATCCGGCATTCGTTTTAATATAACTTACAAATTCAGGTACTTTTTGATCTAGCGAAGTGACGTATGGAACAAAGGCATAAGAAGCGTCTAGATGTTCTTGATTAAAAGCAGTTAAACTGAAAAACGTTAAGAGCGCAAAAAGGAAGTTTTTTAACATAAGCTAATTGTTTATTGGACCGAAAAAACCCAAAGTCAGGTATCGGTCCAATTTCAAAACACAGCAAATACATGTGTATTGAAGGGTGAGTGATAGGAAAAAGGTGAAGTAGAAAGAAAGTTAAAATCCAAAACCAAACCGAATCTCCATTTTCAAAAAGAGGAAACTAAACTAATAAAAACAAACAAATGTTTGTTATGTAAAGGAGGAAATGGATGATTTTTAACCAAGTTCAAACCAGTAATTATTTGCGAATTTTTCAATTTATCATTCACTAATCCTCCAATCTCCAATTCGGGTCTTTTTCAAAAATGTTGGGTTCATCGAACGCCAAATCGATACCTCCATCACCATTGTCGAACCAGTCCAGTTGCTCTTCCTTTAAAAAAGATCGTTCATCAATTTCGTCATCCCATTGCTTTCTTTCGGCCCATTCTTTCTCGAATCTTTGATAGACGCAATTGACACAATGTTGGTCTAATACGGCTAGTCTACCACAGAAGCGACAACCTTGAAAACGAGCCATCATTTCTTCACAAAAGTGGGTAAGAGTGGGCGTGCATGAAATTTTTTTGTGGCACCAAAGCGCTGTTTCTCTTATTTTATCCATTTCAAATTCCTCTTCCTTCAAAAGAATCGGTGAACCTGTTCGAGGAAGGATTTCTAAGGTGTTTCCATCCAAAAGATCGGCTTTCAGAATACTGGTCCAACGCAACTCAGAAAACTCACCAATACTGGATGTACTCAAAACGACATCTCGAGAAATTTTCAAACTTTCATCATCGCATTCCAGAAAGGACATGGGCTTTTTCAACCTTTTTCTATGCAACCATCGGAGGTGAAGAGGCAGGAGGAATTTTACATAAAGAAACGGAAGTGCCAGAATGGCGGCCAAAAGTAGAAATAAGTAGATCATTCTATTGTTCGTTTAGGAAATTAGCAAGAGTGAAGATACTGCTTTATTGACTTCAAATTTGAAATCATTTTCTCAAAATGTATTTCAATTTCACACACAAATCTTCCCGGTTTTCGATGCGATTTTTTACTTCCTACACAAACAGATAAAATTTTATTTAACAAAAACATTCTGAAAATCAACTATTTAGTCTTAATAAAAAATCTTTATTGAACTTTTTTTCAACCCATGAAGAAGGTATGCCGTCTCTATAGACAACCTTAAATTATTACACATGTTTAGTAAAAAGCTACTATTATTCAGTCTCTTTTGTTTGGGCGCCTTGGGCGCGAATTCACAATCTTTGACAGGATCCTATACGCAACAACCCTGTAACGACGATGGTGTTTACACGGTCAATGCTACAGGAATGTCATTGCCTATTACCTATACCTATCATGTGAACGGGGAGACCTTTGTTCACAGTAATGTTAACTCTTCAACCGATCAGTTAACCGGTATCTGGATGTACAACAATTCTTCAATGTACGTTGTTGCAACAAGTGGAAGTGCAACTGCCACTTGCCATACGAGTTTTTCATCTCCATTTGTTTTTTACTCGTATTCCACTTCCCCTTTTTGTCCTGCAACGATAGGCTCGGTAGAGGTGATCCAGCAATCAGGTCCTAGTGCAAATTATAGTTTCGAATGGACCAATATGCAAACACAACAGCAATTCACTGGTAACCCTGCAAGTGTTCCTTTAGGCGATTACACGGGAATCGTAACGAACCCAACTACCGGGTGTAAATTACACATAGGTGATACGAATTTGCATGTGTATCAACAATCTGATATTGCTGCAACTTTTTCCAATACTCCTGCTAGTTGTACCAATGGTACCTCAACAGTCAATCCTTCAGGAGGAACGGCACCGTACACGTTTTTATGGGAGAATGGAGCCACTTCTCAAACAATAACCGGATTGCCCAAAGGTCAAATCGGTATAAAAATAACGGATGCGCAAGGGTGTTATACCACAGGGCTTACGACTAACATTACACAGAATCCAAACATTACTGTTAATCATTCATCAACCGATGCAACGTGTACCAACAACGATGGTGAAATTATTGCCTTTGGTCAAGGAGGGGTACAACCGTATACCTATCAATGGAGTAATGGACAAAATACCCAAACCGCGACCAATTTGGTTGGGGATCAATTTTATCAAGTGCACGTAACCGATGCCAATGGATGTACAGGCTTTAAAAACATTTATTTGGATGTATCTACTCCTATTACAGTGTCTATCAGTTCGACACCTAGTTCATGTACAAGTCCAACGGGAAGTGCAACCGTATCATCACAAGGAGGAATAGCCCCTTATACAACTGTTTGGAATACTTCTCCTGTTTCGACAGGACCTATATTGAACAATGTGGGACCAGGTTGGTATTCATTCAAAGTAACGGATGCGTCAGGTTGTGTTCGAACAGGATCCGTTTATGTCAATCCTACTAGCACGATCAACGCTTCGACAAGTGGAACCCAAGCAGTTTGTCCGAGCAACACGGGAACAGTGAGTGCATCTGCCAGTGGTAGCAACCCTCCTTTTACTTATTTGTGGAACACGGGTGCAACCACGTCAACCTTATCAAATGTTCCAAGTGGTTCTTACACGTGTACGATTACAGATGCTGCAGGATGTTCAGTGTCAAAGATTGCAGCCATTAAGGTCGTTTCACCAATCAATATTGGTATGAATGTAACACCAGTAAGTTGTAAATACAGTAGTGATGGTGGAGCTACGGCCGTAGCGACAGGTGGACAAGCACCTTATACTTATTCCTATTCTACTGGGGCCACTAGTGCAAGTGTTTCCAACCTAATGATGGGAGGATATACGGTAACTGTTACCGATGCAAACGGTTGTACGGCAAGTAAGTATTTTTTGGTTTCAAACGCGCAAACTAACAATGATTGCTTTTGTACCATTACGGGAACTGTTTTTGAAGATATAAACGCCGATTGTATTTTGGACAGTGGTGAACCTGGTGTAGAAAACGTTGGTGTACATGTAACGAATATGGGGTATGTGTATACGAATGCAAACGGACAATATGCTTTTCAGGTTCCGAGTGGAACGTATACGGTTTCTGAAAATATTGAACAAACCTACCCGTTGGCACCATGTCAAACGAATGGAACAACAATTACTGTAAATGCGGGACCTGGTTGTGTCCAAACGGTCAACTTTGCCAATGTGATCAATCCATTGCACGATTTGAAAATAATAACCATGAACTCAACCATACCGCCGGTTCCTGGAAACAGTTATTCCCAACGTGTGATAATGAAGAACATGGGAACCATTGCTGAATCAACTGTGAATTTAGGCTATGAACAAGACCAACAATTGATTTATACTACGAGCAGTTCTCCATTGTTTATGCAGCAGCATCCGGCAACATCGCCTTATAATTATGGAATTTCAACAGGGTTTCCAACTTTGAATCCTGCAGAACAATCGACGGTGGTGATTGACTATCTAACTCCTACCAATATTCCGATTAACACCGAACTGGTATTCCACGATTCAGTGGCTCAGTATGCACCAATCGAGTCGGGCTGGTTGGACGATAATTCACCTTGGAATAACGTGAATGCTTACAAACCGGTGGTTGTTTCTTCTTATGATCCGAACTACAAGGAAGTGACTCCAAAAGGGTTTGGATCGAATGGGGCAATTCCATTCTCGGTTAAAGAATTTGATTATGTGATACATTTCCAAAACGAAGGGACTTATTACGCGCAGAATATTGTAGTAACAGACCAATTGGATGATGATTTTGACTGGACCACTTTCAAGCCTGGCTATTCAGAGTATGAATACACAGCTGAAGTAAGTGAGTCGGGCTTGGTTACCTTCACATTTGCAAACATCAACTTGCCTTGGAAGGATCAGTTTGGAGATGAATTAAGCTCCAGCATGGTTCATTACAGTATCAAGCGCAAACCCAATTTGCCAGAAGGTACGGAGTTCACGAATACGGCTTATATCTACTTCGATTATAACGCACCGATTATTACAAATACGACCCTAAACACTTTGGAGCAAAATGCAAGTTTAGAGGAAAATGAGGATGGCTTGACTGAATCGATCGAACGTAGCTTGGATTTATATCCAGTGCCAACTTCGGATATCCTGCATATTCGCTTGAACAACATTCGTCAAAACGAAACAGCTCAATTGAGTATCATTAGCATCACAGGAACAGAGGTTATTTCAACACAAGTTGATTTAAATGAAGGGACTACAGTATTGATGCAACCGGTTACGGATTTGTCACCGGGAACCTACCTCACACGCGTTGTCTTTGAAGATGGTTCTTCACTGATAAAACGCATGGTTGTACGTTAATAAAACCCAGAATCATAATGAAAAAAGTCGGCTCCGAATTGGGGTCGACTTTTTGTTTTATCATTAATTACTTAATCCTTTTTTTCTGTCTTCAAGGATATACTGGCTAACAAGGTGAAAATGCTGTAGGTTAGAATGAAGCCTACGTACGTGCCAAATTCGTATGAATTTCATTCTTAAAAAATGACTTTCCAAAGGATGACTGGATGTTTTTAAATCGGGGAATTCTCGCAATTATGACCAACCCATCAGTACCTTAAAAAATATAAAACCATTACAAGAAATTACCTTCAAAGAAAGTTTTTTGAATTTGGATAGTATCAGTTTTTCTTCAATCGAATTTTCGAAAGTGGCTTTTCTATTAGTAGATACGTGCAACAAGAAACTATTATTACCAGTAGAAAAAATAAATAAAACTTCAATTCTTCTGGGAAATTAAGTGTTTCTACGAATTTCAATATTGGCATATGAAACAGGTACATGCTGAAACTAATTGTTCCAATAAATCGAAGAAACTTGAATTCGAAAACCTGTTTTAATATTCCAGTTCCATATTTGGCGTAAATCAGTAGAATTCCCCAAGCCACAGCATATGGGAAATAAAAAAGGGAGGCATGAAAGTTGACCTCGAACCCGAATAATAAGTTAAAATAAAAAGGGGTAGAAATAAGGATAAGTAAAAAGGAGGTGTTACCTAAGATGTTGATAATGGGTCTTTTGATGTATTTTAAAAGGTCGTCTTTTGAGAGTAATTCATAAATCGATATCATTGTTCCGACTAAGAAAACAGGAAAATATTTAAAAGTTGAAGTCAATGGTAAACGAAACGCAAGTTCAAGAGCAATGGTAAAAAATATGGATCCTAAAAAAAATAGGAATAATTTTTTCGAATCCCACTTCAAGTATTTGTGACATACGAACATTATAATTGGTGATATAAAATAATACTTGAACTCTACTGGAATCGACCAAAAGATGCTCTCTCCCTTCAATAATAGCATGTGCAATGGAAGATCCATAAACTCGTCAATGACAGTTTGAATCCCACAAAGTGTCCAGATACCATGAAAAATTATCCCAATGAAGAACAAGGGATATATTCTCAAGAATCTTCTCAAAAAGTAGTATTTCCAATAAAAGCTATTCGACTTCTTTTCGATGAAGGCTAGAGCGATTTGTCTATCAAGTAAGTAAGCTGATAACACAAAGAACAAATAAACCCCGGTTTTACCGACTTTCTGAAAGTTTAACCAATCGTGAATGTAAATATCTGCATTCGATGAATGAGAAAGAAGTACAAAAAGAACGGCAATTCCACGAAGACCGTCCAAGGCTTTAAAGTGGTCTGGTTTGAGGTCGTGAGGAAAAAAAAGGGAATCAATTTTGTCTTTGAGCATAGTTTATATCGCTTCGTTAAAATTGCTTGAATCGTATTAAAAACCATGCGAAGATATTTATTTCTTGGACTTTGCTTTCTACACTTTGAGTTTCTTCAGAACTAGAAGATGACTAAACATTGGGATATGGTATACCCAGGTTTGCGAATTTTTCTTTCTCAAAAGGCTTGGCCTACCAAAGTTCTTCATAAGAAAATAATATATGAATAGCAGTTACTGATGGGAATAATCCATGAAGAAATATATTGGGACCAATTCTAAGAATTACTTCTTAACAACCCTTTCCAATGCAATTTGTCCTTCTTTGCTATGAATAGAAAGTAGGTAGGTTCCTGCTGAAAATTCGGATAAATCGAAAGATAACGGTGAATTGTTCACGGTTTTAAGAGTTTTACCTTGCAAGTCTTGTAGAATCAAGCTGTAACTTTCTTTTGAGTCAGGAACTGAAATTTGTAAGACATCCTGCGTTGGGTTGGGGTAGAAAAATGCCTGGATTGGCTTGCTTAGATCCTTTAGTTCATTTGTGGGCTCACCAAATTTCCATAACTCTCTTCCGTGATTGGTATACCCATCGGTTGCGGCAAAGTAAACTTCGTTGTTGTAAGCTATCATGCCCGTAGGAAAAGAATGAGGACCATTGGGGTAGATGTCACACAGTTGAACTGTACCAGCTTCTGTGCCATCACAAAACCAAAAAACACGACCCGAAA
>JAOASF010000010.1 GCA_025210175.1 Crocinitomicaceae bacterium
AGATAGTACCTCAAATAGGGAAAAGCCATAATTCTGACCGTAGAAATAAGTAGGAAATGCAACACCATTCGCCCAATCTCTGGCCATGATTCCGACTATCCCCTCATCCCCATCAAACCACAGGTTTCGCGATAGCAAATTGGGCATGCGAAAAAGTATTGCCAAAAGGTATATGGCCAAGAAAGGTAACACCCATTGTTTTATCCAACTCAATAAGTTCTGTAGGTATTGATTTTGCTTTGTTTCCATGTTCACGTGTCGACAAAGATGGAAATTTTCCAATGGACAGCCTTGAAGCTTTATGGATTCATCAGATAAAACTAAATTTGCACCCTGAATTTAATGCAAACACGATCCATGACCGTTCAAGAAATACGCGATCAATTTTTTCAATTTTTTGCTTCAAAAGGGCACGACATTGTTCCATCAGCACCGATGGTTGTTAAAAACGACCCAACATTGATGTTTACAAACGCCGGAATGAACCAATTCAAAGATTACTTTTTGGGGAATTCTGTACCGAAAAATAGACGTGTCGCCAATTCGCAAAAATGTTTGCGTGTTTCTGGAAAACACAACGACTTGGAGGAAGTAGGTGTAGATACCTACCACCACACCATGTTCGAAATGTTGGGGAACTGGTCGTTTGGAGACTACTTCAAAGCGGAAGCAATTGAATGGGCTTGGGAATTGTTAACCGAGGTTTACAAACTTCCAAAAGATCGCTTGTACGTGACCGTTTTCGAAGGAGACGCAAAAGATGGTGTACCAAGAGATGATGAAAGCATCGAAATCTGGAAAAAATACATCGACGCGGATCGCATTATTCTAGCCAATAAAAAAGACAATTTCTGGGAAATGGGTGACACGGGACCGTGTGGACCTTGTACCGAAATTCATATTGACCTTCGCAACGCCGACGAGATTGCCAAAGTTCCCGGTAAGGAAATGGTGAATGCAGACCATCCGCAAGTGATTGAGATTTGGAACAATGTATTCATGCAATTCAACCGTATGGCGGATAGCAGCTTGGTTCCACTTCCGGAAACCCACGTTGATACAGGGATGGGATTGGAGCGTTTAGCAATGGCGATGCAAGGAAAGCAATCGAACTACGACACCGATCTTTTCCAAACCTTGATTCAATTCATGGAAAAGACTTCAGGAGCGAAGTACGGAGAAAGTGAAACAACCGACATCGCTTTGCGCGTTATTGCAGATCACGTTCGTGCTATCGCTTTTAGTATTTCTGACGGACAACTTCCATCAAACAACGGAGCGGGCTATGTCATTCGTCGCATCCTTCGTAGAGCAATCCGCTATGGTTACCAAACCTTGAACTTGAAAGAACCTTTCATGTGCGAATTGAGCACTGTTTTGGGCGAAGTAATGGGGAAAACCTACGGAGAGTTGCTTTCCCAAAAAGAATTGATTTACAAGGTGATTAAAGAGGAGGAAATTTCTTTCTTCCGCACTTTGGAGCAAGGATTGAAACGAATCGAGAACGTTATTGAAAATTGCAAAGCAGCTGGAAAAAATGTAATTGAGGGTGAAACCGTATTTGAATTGTATGATACTTATGGTTTCCCGTTGGATTTGACTTCTTTGATTGCCCGTGAGAACAATATCTCGATCGACGAAGCAGGTTTCGACAAAGCATTGACAGCTCAAAAAGACCGTTCACGTGCAGCAACGAGCTTGGAGACAGACGATTGGCAAATTTTGTGCGACGATCCAGTGGAAGAATTCGTTGGGTACGATTACTTGCATACGCGTGTAAAACTCGTGAAGTACCGCAAGGTGACACAAAAGAAAAAGACCTTCTTCCAATTGGTATTTAACGTTACTCCATTCTACGCCGAAGGGGGTGGACAAGTTGGAGATACTGGATACATTGAGGATGAAACAGGAAACAAATGTTACATCGTAGACACCAAGAAGGAGAACAACTTAATCGTTCATTTGGCGAATGAATTGCCTCCACGAACGGAAGCAACTTTCACGGCTTATGTGAATGAGGTTAAAAGAAACAATACAGCATTGAACCACAGTGCCACTCACCTCTTGCACCATGCATTGCGCACAGTATTAGGTGAACACGTAGAGCAAAAAGGTTCTTTGGTCAATGAAAAATACTTGCGTTTCGACTTCTCGCACTTCTCGAAAGTAAGCGATGAAGAAATGGAACAAATCCAAGCGAAAATCGATGAGATGATCTTGAACAATCTTCCATTGAACGAGAAACGCAATGTTCCAATCGACGAAGCACAAAACATGGGTGCCATGGCTTTGTTTGGAGAAAAATACGGTGATACCGTTCGTGTGATACAATTCGGTGACTCCATCGAATTGTGTGGAGGAACACATACGCAGAATACAGGAAAAATTGGTTTGTTTAAAATCACTTCCGAATCGGTGGTAGCGGCTGGTGTTCGTAGAATTGAAGCCATTACTGGTCCAACGGCTGAAAGCTATTTCCGCGATTGTGATGCTCAAATTGCTGAGTTGAAAAGCTTGTTGAAAGCGACGAAAGACGTGAAATCTGCTGTTGAAAGTTTGATGAACAAAAACCAAGCTTTGCAGGAGGAAGTCGAACAGTTGAAAAAAGCGCAAGCACAAGCTGTGAAACAAGATTTGAAGGCGAAAATTACGGAAGTAAACGGCGTGAACTTGTTGACAACTGAGGTAAACTTAGACGCTGGATCAATCAAGGATATCTTGTTCCAGTTTAGAGGTGAATACCAAAACTTCGTTGGTTTGGTCGGAGGAATTGACGGCGACAAGTGTAGTTTGAATGTGATGATAGCTGACAATTTGGTAAAAGACAAAAACTGGCACGCTGGAAACTTCGTGAAACAAGCCGCAAAACACATTCAAGGTGGTGGAGGTGG
>JAOASF010000043.1 GCA_025210175.1 Crocinitomicaceae bacterium
TCAGCGAAAATGTTTCCTTAACAGCCTATTATGAATCGGGAATTGATCGACCACAAT
The DNA here is from genome assembly GCA_025210175.1 of Crocinitomicaceae bacterium. Taxonomy (GTDB): domain Bacteria; phylum Bacteroidota; class Bacteroidia; order Flavobacteriales_D; family Crocinitomicaceae; genus UBA2040. Next base: position 58 of record JAOASF010000043.1, read on the forward strand.
TCACCAATTACGACCCCTTCATTCGAAGAGAAGATAGTTTGTCTGTTTCGTACGGTAATCCATATTTGAGACCATCGTATGAACACACCATTGGTATGGAATTGGATCTGTTTTATCAGTACAACTTGAGTGTATCGTATTCCCGAGCCAACAATCCAGTGAGCACCTTGAACTTTATCGATCCGCAAACCTTGGTTTCGTCATCCACCCCGTGGAATGCGGCCTTTGAAGAATCGTATTCTGCAAACGTTAGTGTTCCTCTGCGCACAAAGTGGCTCGACGGTTGGAACTCGCTATGGGTAGATTACAATATGTATGAATTTACGGAAGTCTTCAATCGCGATCCGTTTTCGAATGTCACCTTTGGTTTTTCCTCTTATCTCACCTTCAAGTTGAAACACGATTTTAAAATCACCAATAGCCTTTACCTTGCAAGATGGGGGTCTGATGATTTTACGGGGTCGATCAACCGTTTTTGGTCCATCCGTGCCATGAAGGACTTCAAAAAGCCCGACATCAATGTGTTTGCTGAGGTGAACCAATTGGCGCCCAATAGCAATATTGGTAATTCGGTGTCAGGAAACTTCAGAAGCACCTCCGAGTACCGCAATCGCTTCACAGGTTTCAGAGTAGGTGTGTTCTATAAATTTGGACGCTTAAAGGCGAATACCAATATCAAGGAATCGGAGTCTGGGCAATCGGATCGTTTTTAATCGATAAGGAGAAACCTCTCTTTTGGAACGACCTATTTTTTCTGTTGTTCGCCCGCGTACCAATCGCAAAGACGAACTTCGATCTGTTGGTTGCTGTCGTTGATCAATTCCTTGAAGCGACCAATGTGACTGTACCCGTCAATACCCTTGTAGTGATAAGGATAGACAATTTTGGGTTCAAAGGCCAACACGCCGGCAACGGCTTGTTCTACCGACATGGTATAAGGTAAATTCATGCAGACAAAGGCGAGGTCTATTTCCTTCAAATTGCGCATTTCTGGCGTGTCTTCCGTATCACCGCTAATGTAAATTCGTTTGCCTCCAATGGTCAATAAGTAACCGTTTCCTCTACCTTTTGTGTGCATGGAATTGGCTTCTTCTGGCAGATTGTACATCGCAATGGCTTCGATCTGAATTTTTTTTGTGGTCCACGATTCACCGTTACTTATTTCATGAACCTGTTCGATCCAGTCTTTGGGCATTTGCATGCTTACCTGGGTTGGACAAACGATGGTAGCCTGTGATAAATCGATTCCTTGCAAGGTTGAAAAATCGAAATGATCCCGGTGAATGTCGGTAATGAGGATGAGGTCTGGTTTCGGCAAGCCCTTGAATCCTTCAGCTCCATGATAGGGGTCTATGTAAATGGTTAAACCATTCCACTGCAGGGCCAAAGAGGCGTGATAAATGGGATGTATGAGCAACAGGCCTCTGTCGGTTTTTAGGGTATCGGTTTCTCTGTTGAATGCAAAACAGGTCGTCGTAAAAAGAAGGAGAAAAAGGAAAAGAAAATGCTGTTTGGGCTTCATGAATATTGCGAGTTGTTAGTTGAAGTTAAACCATTGTTCAGAGAAAAAGAAGTCTCGCTCAGAGAATCCACACACTTTTCAATGAATTAGAATTTCATATACGGTTAACATGGGCTGTTTGTTACTTTTGTGACATGAAAATCAGATCAGTCTTGGTTCCAATGGTGAAGGCCCTAGTTGTTTTCCTGTTGATTTTTGCCTTTTATCGATTGATGTTTTTGCTACACCAAAGCGACAAATTTGCCGATGTTGGTTTTGGTGAAATAGCGTTTGGGTTCCTCAAGGCATTTAGATTGGACTTAGCAACTGCTTGCTTTTTGACTGTTTTTCCTGCCATTATTTACGGACTGGCTTATTTTACCCGACTGCGATTTTTGGAATATGCCTATAAAGGAGTCTATATTTTGTTGGTCATTTTGGTTTTAATTATTCACAGTGGTGAGATAGTGGCCTATTCGGAATGGAATCACAAATTGAGTACCCGTGTGTTCAATCATCTGGCTAATCCGGATGAGGTAGGTAGAACAGCTGGTTTTGCTTTTACCTTTTTATTCCTCCTGTATTTTGTTCTTGGTCTGGTGCTTTTTTACAAGCTGAGTCTTTGGTTCCGTTTGCGTCTGATGCCTGAACGAGGCAACTGGAAAAGGGAATTGGGGAAGGGTGTTTTGTTCGTTCTCGTGTTGCCCTTTTTCATGCTTGGTGCTAGGGGTGGGGTTCAACAAATCCCGATTAACATCGATGCGGCATACTATAGTGAGCATGTGGTGTGTAATGATTTGAGCGTTAATTCTACCTATTTTCTGGCAAAGAATTTCATGTTGTACCAGCGGGGAAGTTTGGACAAGGAACTGCCACAAGTGGACTTAGAGGAGGCCAATCATTTCATGGCTTACTTGTACGAGCCAACAGAATTGGGTCCGGAACTCTTGAAGAACAAGCGACCAAATATTGTTTTGCTGGTTATGGAAAGTTGGTCCGGAAATGCCATCGGTTGCATGAACGATTGGGTGGGTGTTACTCCTTATTTTGATAGCTTGGCTTCTCAGGGATTTCTCTTTGATAGTTTGTACGCAACGGGTGGCACATCCGACGTTGGTAATGGGAGCATTTTTGCAGGGATGCCGGCTATACCAGAAATTTTTATCACCCAACAACCAGATAAACATCGACAGTTGAACACCATCAACCAAGACTTAAAAAAGTTGGGTTATTCCAGTTCATATCTCTTCGGCGGAGATTTGCGCTACGGCAATATTGGGGGACTTTTTCAAGATCATTCCTTCGACCATGTTCGCGACGAAAAGTCTTTTCCTGCCTCGGTACCCAAGGGAAAGTTGAGTGTCCACGACGAGGATTTGTACCGTTATTTTGAAATGTACATTCGCGATACCAAAGAGCCATTTTTGCAATGTGCCTTTACGGGAAGTACGCATTCACCCTACGATTTTCCCAAGAAGAAAGACTACGGCATTACGGGGCCAGATGCTGATTTTATGACCAGTATGGCTTATGCTGATGAGGAGTTGTACGCCTTTATGGAAAGAGCTAAAAAAGAGAAGTGGTATAAGAATACCTTGTTCATTCTCGTTGCCGATCACGGTCATTCCACTCCAAAGCAAAACAATCCGTGCTTTACCAATTTTTACCGCATACCCTTGCTGTTTTTTGGTGAGCCTTTGAAGGAGGAATACCAGGGTAAACGCTGTTCAACCATCGGTGCACAAAGCGATTTGATCGCAACGCTTTTTGCCCAAATGGACCTATCTTCTCAAAAATATCCGTGGAGTCGAAATCTTTTGTCGCCGTCAGCCAAAAACTTTGCCTTTATCGCCTCGCCAAGAGGATATGGCTATGTTACTCCAAAAGGTGGCTTGGTTCATCATTTCGATTTTGATCGCTTGCTCGACAACCATTATCCAACCAAAGAAATGGGGCTCAAAAAGCAGCACGAAGCCGAATTGATATTTAGAGGACTCTACGAATACTTCCAAAAATTGTAGCACCTTATTGTTTGTAAACAAAGCACGTTTTTTTGTAACTTTGCGCTCTTTTTTATATCTCAGAATTAAAATTTAAGTTCGTTCATATGAGTAAAATGAAACTTTCCGAATTCAACTTCCACTTACCAGAGGAGTTGATTGCTGAATTTCCATCTGAAAATCGCGATGAGGCACGTTTGATGGTCATCCACCGCGAAACAGGAAAAATTGAACACAAGTTGTTTAAAGACTTGATCAATTACTTTTCGGAAGGTGATGTAATGGTCATGAACAATACGCGTGTGTTTCCAGCAAGAATGTATGGTAACAAGGAGAAAACGGGAGCTAAGATTGAAGTTTTCTTATTGCGCGAATTGAACCGTGAATCATTGTTGTGGGATGTATTGGTAGATCCAGCTCGAAAGATTCGTATTGGTAATAAATTGTACTTCGGTGAGGATGATTCATTGGTTGCAGAGGTAATCGACAACACCACTTCACGTGGACGTACTTTGCGTTTCTTGTTTGACGGCCCATACGAAGAATTCAAAGCAAAAATTACAGAATTGGGAGAAACTCCACTTCCGAAATACATTAAGAGAGACGTTACACCAGAAGATGAAGAACGTTACCAAACGATCTTTGCCAAGGAAGAAGGAGCTGTTGCTGCGCCTACCGCTGGTTTGCACTTTTCACGTGAATTGATGAAGCGTTTGGAATTGAAGGGTGTGAACTTTGGAGAAATTACTTTGCACATCGGTTTGGGTACCTTCCGTCCGGTTGAAGTAGAGGATTTAACCAAGCACAAAATGGATTCTGAGCAGGTGATTATTGACAAAAAATGTACAGAAATCGTTAACGAAGGGATCAATAACAAGCGTCGCGTTTGTGCAGTTGGAACTACTGTAATGCGTGCAATTGAATCATCTGTTTCTACCGATGGTCGCTTGAATCCGTACGAAGGATGGACAAATAAATTCATCTTCCCTCCATACGAGTTTAGCATTGCCAATTGTATGATTACCAACTTCCACACACCACTTTCTACTTTGTTGATGTTGATCTCAGCATTCTGTGGTCACGAGTTGATGATGGAAGCTTACGATATCGCAGTGAAAGAAAAATACCGTTTCTATTCATACGGTGACGCGATGTTGATTCTCTAAGAAAATTCAATTTCTATATGGAGCCACTTGCAATTGTAAGTGGCTTTTTTTGTGTCTTTTCATTTTTTTCTTGATCAATTCATAAAAAGATATTTACTTTGAATTACAAAGTACTTTTATGGAGTTGAAACAGCTAGAAGATTTAAAGGAAATTCGTCAGATGATGGCTCGCCACGAGCGCTTCCTTTCCTTGAGTGGATTGTCGGGCATTTCCGCGGGTGTATTTGCCTTGGCTGGAGCTTGTTTTGCCAACGCGCGAATCAACACCTTCTATGAGGGAAACTTGGATTACCATCGGTTGACCATGGAATTGGTTTTGACCGGGGTCGTTGTTTTACTCTTGGCTTTGGCCACTGCCTTTTATTTTACCTGGGATAAGGTGCGCCGTAATGGAGAACAAATGTGGACGGCCTTGTCCAAAGATATTTTCGTGAAGCTTGCTATGCCTCTTTTGGTAGGGGGGATTTTTTCTTTGATGTTGCTCAAACATGAATTGATTTCTTGGATGGGTCCAACCATGTTGATTTTTTATGGTTTGGCCTGTATTTCAGCAAGTCCGCGAACATTGAAAGAAATATTTTGGCTTGGCTTGACTGTTTTAATCATAGGTATCATTTCGCTGTTTTTTCTTGGTTATGGTTTGATTTTTTGGACGCTAGGCTTCAGTGTTTGCCACATCATTTATGGAACCATGATGTACCTGAAACACGATCGAAAAAAATGATTGAAGGCCTAAATAAACAGTTTGAAAACCGCATTCGATTGGGGATCATGGCCTTGCTAATGGTGAACGATCGAGTGGAGTTTCTCACTTTCAAAGAGGAACTCGGATTAAGCGATGGAAACTTGGCCAGCCACATGACTGCTTTAGAAAAACATGAATATATCGAGGTGCTCAAAGACTTCGTAGGAAAGAAGCCGAGGACTAGGTATAGTGCCACAAAATTGGGTCGCAAAGCCTTTCAAGAACACATTGTTGCCTTGGAAAATTTGTTGAAGAACATGAAGTAATATTTTTTTAACCCTGTACTTTGAAATTCAAAGTACTTTTATTTTATAATTATGAAGACACTAAAATGGTATGCCTTGGGAGGATTTGCAGTTCTTTTCTCCCTTCTTTTCTGGGAAGAGAAAATGGCCTTGAACTATGTCATATTCACCTGGCTGAGTCTGACCTTTTTACATTTTGCCTACGAGGCGCAGTGGACAAGAAATCGCATTTTCTTATTGGGAGCCCACGTTGTTAGTTCATTTTCACTCATTTATGTTCATTCAGGTTTCGACATGGTGATGAGTATACTGACTTGGATGTTGAGCATGGGAGCTACCCATCAGTCGAAGGCTCGGTCACCTCTGTTAAGTTTGCTTTCTTCCTTGGATGCACTGGTTTATTTACCCATTCATACAGAAGATTTTGGGGATGGAAAAATGGGGAAGACTGTGGGCAAAACATTGCGCACACTCTACAAGTATAGAATGGTGGCTTTCTTGTTTGCCATCTTTCTTTTATTGTTCGCAATCGCCAACATGGCCTTTCAAGACTTGTTCATTGGCCTTCTATCTGATTTCTTTCAATTCTTGGAAGTTCTTTTCAGAGAATGGAATGCAGATCGATTCATGTTCACAGGTCTGGGTGCTTTAATCGCCATGTGGTTCATTTTTGCTGGAAAAGATCGATCCTATATTTCTTGGGAAATGAAACAAGGAGATTTTCTTCGACGCATTCGAAGGGTCAATCAAACGAGAGCTCAATTTTCACCGGTTCAGTTGTTAATCACCAAAAGAGTGTTTCACTATTCTTTCGTAGCCCTCAATCTATTGTTGCTATTGGTCAATTCGCTTGACCTTGCCTATGTGTGGTTCAAATCTGATTTTTCATGCCGCGAATGCCTATCAAAAGATGTTCATTTTGGGGTGGAAATTCTAATCTTTTCCATCCTTCTTGCTTCTGCCTTGGTGTTGATTGCCTTTCGAGGGAATTTGAATTTTATTAGAAACAATCGAGGACTTCGACATGCTGCCGTTGTATGGATTGCCCAGAATTTGTTCTTGCTAATCTCCGTTGCCATCCGCAATGCACATTACGTCAACATGCACGGGTTAACCTATAAGCGAATTGGTGTTTTTATTTTCTTGATTCTTGTTGCCATCGGGCTGTGTACGCTTTTGTTAAAGGTCATTCAAGTCCGCACCTTGTACTATGTGTCTCAATTAAATGCCTTCGCATGGGTATTGGTGCTTTGCTTGTCGGCAAGTGTAAATTGGGATCGCGTCATTTTTAACTACAACACCCAAAGTCTACATTTGGAGAATACCGATTACCATTATTTGTTGAGTCTCTCGGATGAAATTCAACCCGATCTATATGCGCTTTTTACGGAGAAAGGCTTTCACTTAGCAGAGGAGGAGATGGTGAGTTACCGTCCGGAGAGAAATTATACCTACAGCAAGGATGACTTGGTAGCAAAATGTGCTAAAAAGTTGAAAGACTTCCGGTTAAATGATAAGCATTCTTGGCTGTCATTCAATGGTCGAGATTATCGGGTACGGAAGAAATTGGCGCAATAAAATTGATACTTGTTAGTAAAGGACAAAATAGTAAGCAATGCATAAAGCTTGGTACGGACTTTGCAATGTCGGGCTCATGTTAAATTTTAAATGTTTGGGTATGAAAAAAACATCACTTTTTATTGCAAGTTTATTTGCATCTGCTCTATCGATGGCGCAAGATTATACGTTTTCTGTGTCGTCTAATCCTTACCAAGAATTGGTTGGAGCTACTTCATTAACACAAGGACAGGTTTGGGACGATCCGAGTTTGATTATTCCTATCGGGTTCAATTTTGATTATTTCAATACCGTTGAAGACTCTGTTTTTATTGCAAATGGTTTAGGAGCCGATTTGGAATTCTTCTCATCCAATCCAAATGGTTTCAGAATTTTTGGAGCCACCGATGAGGACATTATTGATAGAGGGTACGATTTAGGCATTAGTCAATCGGATATTTCGTACAAACTGGTGGGTACGGCACCCAACCGTATTTTGAAGATTCAGTGGAAGAACGTTGGTTTCTATGGCGACTACGACGACGATGGAATTTGCCAAGACTTTGCCAATTTTCAAGTTTGGTTGTATGAGTCTACCATGACCATCGAATTTCACTACGGACAGTGGTCGGTTTCTCAGCCAGCTATTTGCTTCTACTTTGCAGCGGGACCAACTGTCTTCATGACCAACGAAATTGACATCATGAATCAGACCATTACCGGATTGTACGAATTGTGGAACAACCCAGCTAGTCCAACAATCAACTCAGATGAAGCACAGTTTGGAACCAGCTCTTTGAGCGGAATACCAGCGCAGGGAACGGTATATCGCTTTGCGAAAAACAACGTTGGAATTCAAGAAGCTGTATTGGAAGGAACTTTGGCGGTATACCCGAATCCAGCGTCAACGCATTTTTCTTTGGACTTAGAGGCAGAAACTGTCACCCTGATTGACATGTCTGGAAAAGCATGGACACCAGCCAAAGTCAACGGTAAATATGCATTGGAAGGAATTCCAGCTGGAATGTACTATGTAGTAGCTCAAAATCAAGATGGAATTTACCGCGAGAAATTGATCGTACAGTAAAGCCTATACTGCTATTTATGAAGGAAAAAGCCGCCTCAATCGAGAGCGGCTTTTTTATGATAAAATCAATTTCGTGGTTATTTCGAGAAGCGATATTTCAGAATGCAATAAATTGCTCTAAACCCATCCTTCCAGCCAATCTTCTTTCCTTCTTCGTAGGTTCTGCCGTAATAGGATATTCCTACTTCGTAAATGCGAATGCCTTTTATTCTGGAAAGTTTGGCGGTAATCTCAGGTTCAATACCAAAGCGGCGCTCCTTGATCGTTATGCTTTTGGCAATGGATGAACGCATGAGCTTATAACAGGTTTCCATGTCTGTTAGATTCAAGTTGGTCATCATGTTCGACAAGGTTGTCAAGAATTTATTACCGATGGAATGCCAGAAAAACAAGATGCGATGTGGGTGGTGCCCCATGAATCGAGAGCCGTATACCACGTCCGCGTTGTCCATGAATACGGGCTTCAACAAGAGATTGTACTCGTGTGGGTCGTATTCTAGGTCGGCATCTTGAATGATCAAATAATCACCTGTACACTCCTTGATGGCGCGGTTGATTGCTGCTCCTTTTCCCATGTTCACAGGCTGTGAAAAAAACTGGATATTCATGTTGGGGTGGAGCCCCATGTACTCTTTTACTTTTTCAACAGTTCGGTCTTTGGAGCAGTCGTTTACAATCACAATTTCTTTTTCAATGCCATTCGGTAATTGAACTTCGTCTACCTTATCTAGAATGACCTGAATGGTGTTTTCCTCGTTGTAAGCTGGTATTAATATCGAGAGCTTTTTTAGCATTTCCGAAAATTTGGAGGTAAAGATAAAAGAAATCCAATCCCAAGGTCTAAGTTAAAAATGCGACTTCGGCTCATGCAGACATTTCAGACGGGGATATTATGTGTAAATTTGCAGCGAAAATTGTCGAACAGACACTTGGCATGAAGAAATTTAAGATTTACGCTTCCTTTATCAAGCTCCGCCTGGCCTCTTTAGTAGTAATATCAGCACTTTCTGGTTATTTGTTTAATGGAGGGTCCAACGGTTTAGAGATATTGTGGTTAATGTTGGGAGGAATGTTAGTAACTGCCGCTTCCAACGGATCCAATCAGATATGGGAACGCGAAATCGATGTTTTGATGAAGCGAACAGCGAGTCGTCCTTTGCCTTCCAATCAAATGTCGCTTACAGAAGCCTACGCAGTGGTCTTGTTTTGCTTGATCGTAGGTTCATGGATGCTTTTACAATTGAACTGGGCTTCTTTCGCCCTAGGCATGAGCGCCTATATCAGTTATGTCTTTCTGTATACCCCCATGAAAAGAGTGTCCAATTGGTCGGTTTTTGTGGGAGCTTTTCCAGGGGCCATTCCTCCTATGTTAGGGGCGATTGCCGTGGATGGTGAGTTCGGATTTGTACCGGGTATTTTGTTTTTCGTTCAGTTTTGCTGGCAATTTCCGCATTTCTGGGCCATTGCTTGGGTTTTGGAAGACGACTATGCAAAGGGTGGATTTAGTTTGCTGCCATCTAAGCACGGAAGAGGAAAAAATTCTGCACTGATCATTACGATCTACTCCTTGCTACTCATTCCCTTTAGTCTATTGCCTTGGGTTTTTGGTTTAACCTCCATCCTTACCCTAATCATCGTTGGGGTTTTGGGGACGTGGTTTTTCCTTCTTTCCTACAAGCTACTTCGAACCTGTGAAGACAAAGACGCGAAGAAACTAATGTTCGCCTCATTTGTTTATTTACCGATTATTCAATTTGTCTACGTTTTTGACAAAATCTAATTGTACTGAGTTATGAGAAGAGATTATAGCGAAGAGTTAAGTCCTGAAGTAAGGGAAAAAATGAAGAAGAACTTGGTTTACATTACCATGTTCAGCATCGTTATGTTGTTTGCTGGTTTTTCCTCAGCTTATATCGTGAGTATGGGAGATAGCTTTTGGTTGAAAGTTCCCTTTCCAACGGCCTTCTGGGTAAGTACAGGTATTATTGTAGCTTCTTCCTTGACCTATATTTTGGCAATTAATGCTGCCAAGAAAAATGAACAAGGTCAGGTAAAGATATTCATGCTACTTACTTTTTTGTTGGGAGTTGGTTTCGTTTATTTTCAGTTCAAAGGCTACGGTCAACTATCCGATTCGGGTGTACATGCCATCAACAACCACATCGTAGTTACGGATGGTCGTTATGGTGATTACTACGAATTAAAAATAGGGGATGAATTCTTGGAAGTTGATGGAAATCACTACATGATCAACGGAAAGGATTTAACGGAAGCACAGATGAAGGACCTGCAAAAGTTCATGTCTCAGTTCTTAACGTTCAAAGAAAACGAGCAGTTCAAAGTGGATCCGATGGGTGGAAAATACACCTTGTTTTTGAATCAAGCTCCTTTGGCCATTGCCGATGGTCAATTGGTGAAAACGAATGGAGAGGAACTGAAGAATACCGACAACATGCGCTTGACCTATTTGGCAATGAACGTGAGAGATGGACGGGGGGACTTTTTTGTAAAGGGAGAAATCGGCAAAGACTTCAATATTTATTACAAGGGAGAAGCGTTGACCTATAAGAATCGAGAATTGATGTGGAAGGGACGAAAGCTGGATAAGTACTTGCAATTGAAGGCGGTTGAAACGGCAGATACGGCATCTTCTTTCCTTTACATCATGACTATCTTGCATTTATTGCACATATTTGGAACACTGTTTTATCAGTTAAAAATGACAATTGGTTCATTTTCAGGTAAATTCAATAGTAACAATCATTTGAGCCTTCGACTCGGTGCTATCTTCTGGCATTTTTTGGGTCTATTGTGGTTCTATTTGTTGCTATTTTTACTTTTTATTCATTAAACTTGCAAAAAAATCTAAAAAATGGCAGGACACGCTTCGCAACAACTTGATTCAGCGAGCCTATGGGGCGGGAAAATTTCCCCATTTTCGACCAGTTACGGAAAATTGATGATGTGGTTTTTCTTGGTGTCGGATGCGCTTACGTTTGGTGGCCTATTGGTTGCTTATGGTTTCACGCGTCACAATGCACAAGATGCATGGCCGATTGGTGAAGAGACTTTTAACTCTCTTCCTTTCTTGGGACACGGTTACCCGTTGTTGTATGTTGCCTTGATGACTTTCATCTTGATCGTTTCTTCGGTAACGATGGTATTGGCTGTGGAAGCTGGTCACCGCATGGATAAAAAAGGAGTAATCAAATGGATGATCGCTACCATTATTGGTGGTTTCTTTTTCTTGGGTTCTCAAGCTTGGGAATGGTCTCACTTTATCCACGGTTCTGAATTCGGTAAAATTGAATTGGCTGACGGTTCTCAAGCAATCGTTTCTGGTCATTTTGGTGAAATCGAAAGTTTCACAGTAGTAGAAGCAGGTAAGCACCACAAAAAAGGTGAGGTAATCAAGGAAGACTTGATGCATACTTATCAACATGCTGTAGAGCAAGGTCATATCCATGAAGGAAAAATTCACTTGCACGATGGTTCGGTTGCAGCAATCAACCAAAAAGAAGCAACACACGTTGAAAAATTGATTATCAAGAAAGACGGTGGTGAATATAAAATTGGAGATGTTATCGAAGGTGAAAAAGCTGGTCAAATCTACGCTTCTGTTATCAACGGGGGAGTAGAAGATAAAGTGGTTTACGGAGCGAACTTGAAGAACAACGAATACGGTCCATCTCAGTACGGGCAGTTCTTCTTCTTCATCACAGGTTTCCACGGTTTCCACGTATTCTCAGGAGTTGTAATCAACATCTTGATTTTGTTAGGAGTATTGAGAGGAACGTACCACAAAAGAGGTCACTACGAAATGGTTGAAAAAACTGGTTTGTACTGGCACTTTGTCGATCTAGTTTGGGTATTCGTATTTACCTTCTTCTATTTGGTTTAATTATTAGGAAAAAGAAATTATCATGGAAAGAGACGATATCATTGAATATTCATTAGACGGTCACCACAACGAAGAACAAGGTAAGGCATTCCGCAAGAAGATTTGGTTTGTTACAGCTTTGCTAACGGCAATCACCATTGTGGAAGTTGCTTTAGGAGCTATGATCAAGCAATCTTCGGATATGTGGCCAATTGTAAAATGGTCTTTCATCGCAATGACAATTGTTAAAGCAGGATACATCGTACTAGTGTTTATGCACTTAGGGGATGAAAGAAAGTCATTCAAATGGGTGATTCTTGCACCTTATATCGCATTTATTTGTTATTTAATTTTCATCGCAATTACTGAGTCTTTGCACGTTAATGACGCCTTGATTACTTACGGGGCATAGTAACATGAATAATAAGAGCCGCGCCGGACGAAAAAAAGTGGGATTCGCATTCCTACTTGTTTTTGGTCCGGCTTTTTTATTGGTATTTATTGCTCAGCGTGGATGCGAGCATAAATTCAAGGAACTGGACGATTTTGGTCCAGCCATCGAATACACTTTTACCGATGCCGATGGTCGGGAGCGATCTGCCAAGGACTTTCGAAACGACATCGTAATCGTTACCACCTTACAAGAATCTTGTCCGGATAGTTGCGCCGTTTCTTTTTGGCACTTAAACAAGACGATTTACCAACACATCTTCGCCAACAAACGCAAGAAGTTAAAGCAAGTACGCATTGTTTCGTTTGTTACGGATTCTGAAGGCAGACCTTTGGAGGATTTAAGCACCGTAGAAGCGATGTTGAAAGACCAAGTGCAGGACTACGATTCTTCACTGTGGATTTTGGCCTCAGGTGATGTGAAAGAGGTATACGACTTTACCCACAATGGCAAGAACTTGTTGCAAGAGGGTGACGAGTTTTATGCAGGACAAGCCTACACTGAATTAATGCTGCTTTTGGATAAACAAAATCATCTTCGAATGGTTTTATCTGGTAAATCGGAAGGAATGATTCGTCGAATGAAGGAGCACGTTGCACTCTTGCAAAAACAATACGATAAGAATCGAAAATGAAAAAGCTGATAATTGCCCTATTCGGTTGTGGTCTTATGGCCTGTAACCACAGCGAGCCCAAATTGCCTTATGTGGGGAATTTCGACATCGAATACAAAACCGTTGATGGAGTAGAAGTAACCGATACGGTTTATCCAAAAATGGTTGACTTCGTTTTTCTCAACCAAGATTCCACCGAAGTATGGGGGCATGATATGGAGGGTAAAATCTGGGTTTCGGATTTTTTCTTTACGTCCTGTCCTACGATTTGTCCGACCATGACCACCCAAATGAAGCGCGTGGCAAAAGGGGTAGAAGATGTGGCCGATCAGGTTCAAATCATGTCTTTTTCAATCGATCCGAAAAGAGATCAACCTTCCGTGTTAAGACGATACAGAGAAAAATATGGAATTACAGCACCTAATTGGGTTTTTCTAACGGGAGACGAAGCCAAAACACACAAATTGGGAATTGAGAATTTCCAGGTGTTTGCCAACGAAGATCCCAACTCGGCTGGAGGTTATGCCCATAGTCCTGCCTTTACCCTAATTGACAAGGAAGGATATATTAGAGGCGTATATGTAGGAACCGAAACAGAAGATGTAGATCGACTGATCAAAGATATTCACCGATTAATTGAAACTGAATATGGCGAAAATTGATGCCAACAATCCGACAACGGAAAAGCTGATAAAAATTGTTTCCATCGTTATTCCAGTGGCTGTAGCGGCCTTGTTTGGAATACGAATTGAAGGGGTAGACCTTTCGTTTTTGCCTCCCTTGTATGCGGGGATTAATGGTTTAACTGCCTTTTTGTTGATCTTGGCCTTGATTGCCATTAAGATGAACAACATGAAGATTCACCGCATGTTCATCCGAACCGCGATCGGTTTTTCCATTCTTTTTCTCTTGTGCTACGTGGCGTATCACATAACGAGTGACCCGACTACATACGGTGGTGATTTGAAACCTCTGTATTACTTCATCTTGATTTCCCATATTGCTTTGAGCGTTGCGGTTATTCCTATTGTACTGTATACCTATCTCTGGGCGTGGAAAGGTGATTTTGTAAGACATAAGAAATGGACGCGTTTTGCATGGCCTATTTGGTTCTATGTGGCCGTAACAGGTGTGGTGGTTTATTTTATGATAGCACCGTATTACCAATAAAATTGATGGATTGAAATAGTGGAATCCTCCTGATTCAGGGGGATTTTTTGTTGGGAACAAAATCAAAAGCAGTAATCCTATTACTTTTAGCTAGTGAATTGGTCGGAAAAAAGAAGAAGACAGATTGAACTCTCAGGGTTTGCCTTATTGTTGTTAGGAATAGCCTATGCACTGGGAATGTTTAGTTTTGTTTTCTACCCGCCTTGTTCGCTGCACTACCTACGACAAACCGACACTCTTTCCTTTGTCAATCACTTTTACATTTTCGGAAATTCGTGGTGGAATCCAGCGGTTTTCGACCTGGCGACTTGGGAGGGCAAAGGCGCTAGTGAGTTTCCTTTGTTTTATTGGTTGATTGCAAAACTCTGGCATCTTACCGGTCAACACGATTGGTACCTACGCTTTTTCAATGGATTATTGGTGCTTTCGGGTTCGCTAGTGTTCTTTGATTTTCTGAGAAAAGAACTCCAATCTACCATTGCCGCGTTGGGTGCCATACTCCTAACTTCTTCGAGTGTGGTGTTTTGGTTTTACATGGCCAATTACATCCCAGATGCTACTGCCTTGGGGTTCCTTTTATTGGCTCTAGGTCTTTGGTGGAAGAAAGGCGAGTTGAGTTGGGGAAGTAGTTTGTTGCTCCTAGCTGCCGGCTTAATGAAACCGACTTTTTTACTGGTTCCTTTGAGTTTCGTGGCTGCGAGATTGATGGAGATACTTTGGGAGGAAAAGTCGTTCAAAGGAGCTCTTATTGATCAAAAGAGAAATGTTCTGCGGTTTGGGTCTGTCCTTTTGGGATCTTTTGTCTGGGTGTTTTATGTGAAATGGTACAATGCAGAAGTGAATAATGTCTACTTTCTGTTTGAACCGAGGCCCATTTGGGAATTTGACCCAGCTACTCGTGAAGCGGTTTGGGAGCATTTGACCAACAAGGATATTTATCGCCGTTATGGATACGATAACGTGTTTCACTTGTATTACTTCTTCGGCATTCTCCAATTGTTCCTTTTCCCTTGGGTTGAGAAGAGATGGTATTTTACCTCACTGTTTGCCACCATCGGTGGAGTTGCCTATTTCTTTTTGTTTTACGATCAGTTTAAGCAACACGACTACTACGCATTGGCCCTCTTTCCAGTCGTAGTAATTTGGTGTATGGTTGTCTTTAAAGCGATCTTTCGTATGCCAAAAGCTCCTTGGTTTACTTGGGGATTGTCGGCCTACATGCTTCTAGCTGTTTATACCAACTTGAAATTCACACAAGGAAAACTGGAAGAGCGTTTTTCGATGTACACCGATTACTATGCCCAAACCGAATGGAATCTTCAGGGTTTATCAAAGTCGATGGATGTCTTGAATTTGGATAAGAACGACTGGTTTTTCGTAGTGGGTGATCAAAGTATCAATGGAGCCTTGCGCTTGCTAGGACATCACGGTTGGTCAAGAGGAGAATGGAACGATGAAACGGCGAGTGTTTTCGAGGTCTGTCGCGGATACGGAGCCAAGTACTTGTTGCAAATTAAAGAAGACAATTTCTTCGAACCAGAGAATGCACAATTGCTCGCTTCGACAGATAACTATCGAATCTTTCGTCTGAACTAAGGGGCATAAAAAAAGCCTCTATCTCTCGATAAAGGCTCTTAAAAAGTGTTTTTTGAGCTTATTTCGCTGCTGCGTAATTTGCTGCTACCACTTCCCAGTTAATCACGTTAAAGAAAGCTGAAACGTAATCAGGGCGACGGTTTTGGTAGTTCAAGTAGTAAGCATGTTCCCAAACATCCAAACCTAAGATTGGTGTTCCTTCACATCCTTCTCCCATCAATGGGTTGTCTTGATTCGCTGTTGAACAAACGCACAATTTTCCGTTTGATACACACAACCAAGCCCATCCCGAACCGAAACGTGTAGCTGCTGCTTTTGAAAATTCTTCTTTGAACGCATCGAAAGATCCGAAAGCTGAATCAATCGCTGAAGCTAATTCACCTGTTGGCAAACCACCACCGTTAGGAGACATAACTGACCAAAAAAGGTTGTGGTTGTAGTATCCACCTCCGTTGTTGCGGACAGCTGGTTTGTCTTTACACACCTTCATGATGTCCTCTATGCTCTTTCCTTCCATGTCCGTACCTGCGATAGCAGCGTTCAAGTTAGTGGTGTAAGCATTGTGGTGTTTCGTATGGTGAATCTCCATTGTTCTCGCGTCGATATGCGGTTCCAATGCGTCGTAAGCGTAAGCTAATTTTGGTAATTCGAATGACATCTTTAATATGATTTAATGAATGATTATTTCGTTCTATAAAGTTAAAAACAATTGGCGACCTGCTTGGTTCGATGGCTAAGGTTTTCTGTATTTCTCCTTGTATTTTTCGTAAAGCGCCTTTTGCCTGTCGTTTAAATCAACCCATATTCCATTCATCATGGCCAGGGTTACATTGTTGGTTCTCATATCCATAGCTGGACCTGTGGACACAAACAAGGTGGCTCTTTTTCCAATTTCGATGCTCCCGTACTCTTTGTCGATTCCAAGGATTTCACACGAAGAAAGCGAAACAGAACGAAGTGCTTCCTCTTCAGACAAACCGTAGCCCATTGTGTGCCCTGCTAAAAATGGGATGTTTCTCGCATTCATGGCTTCCATGTCGCCTTCGTTTTGCAAGCAAAACAGGATTCCTCCTTCTTTTAGCAAGGAAGGCAGTTTGTCAGGCAAATCAACAGGGTCGTGTTCGTTTTCTGGCAAACTGTGAATGCGCGGCAGCATAATTGGAATTTTAGCATCGCGCAACTGAGGAATGATCAAATAACTGTCGTACCCTCCAATAATTACTGGATGATCGAAATCAAAGTACTGGCAAAATTCGATAACATCGAGTAGTTGCTGCAATTCTTCGGCATGAAAATAGACGCGTTTGTCTCCTTTAAAAATTCCCTTCATGGCCTCAAAACGCAAATCCGGATATTCTTGTCGAGGCATTTCGGCGTAGGATTTTGCTTGTTCAAAGAATGTTCGAATTTCTCTTTTGTGTTCCTCGTATGCTTCTTTTCTTTTGTCTTCGTCTTGGCTACTAACCGCACCTCTATTTGGTCGGAAGAACGATGGCCAGTTCACATGAATTCCATCATCGGCAACCACCGCAGCATCTTCCCAGTTCCATCCGTCTAAATGCATGAGAGAGGAAGATCCGGAAATAACACCACCTCTAGGCGTTACTTGTGCCAAAAGAACCCCATTGCTGCGCACGGTTGCAATTACGTCCGATTCCACATTATAGGCAATCAACGAACGAATGTGCGGGTTCAATTTGCCCACTTCATCGAAGTCGCGGGTGGCGCGAACAGCATCGATTTCCGTTAAACCCAAAGTTGAATTCGGCGCTACCAAGCCAGGGTACATGTGTTGACCATTCAAGTCAATGATCGTGTCCCATTTTTTTGGGTCATGTTTGTAGGTAAGCGTGTTTTTGATCAAATCAAATTTGCCATCGCGAATACCTACAGAAGCGCTTTGAATAACATCTCCCGTACCGGTGTGCAAATAGGCATTGAGGAACAATATGCTTTTTCCTTTTTGGCCGAAACTTGCGGTTCCAATCAGCAATAGAAAAATGTAAAGTATGTTGAATTTCATCTTAATGTAGGTTTTCTGTTTCTTCTGCATCCTCGCCTTCTGTGTCACAATGGTAAAGGTTTCTTCCTTTTTTGAAGAATGATATTTTCTTCTCTCCTTTTTGATTGGCGTCCAACATTTCAGTGACAATGCGGGCTCTGTTTTCTTCGTCTCGGTCGTGTATCGTTTCTTGCTTGCGGCGATCAAAGAAGATAATACCGTCGATAATGGTGATTTCCGCACGGGCTTCGGCACTCAACGGGTGAGCCGACCAAAGAACCAAATCGGCATCTTTTCCAACCTTAATACTTCCCATTCGATCGTCTAAATGCAATAGTTTCGCAGGGTTCAGGGTAACCAACTTCAAGGCTTCCTCTTCTGTCATTCCACCGTACTTGATTGTTTTGGCAGCTTCTTGATTCAAGCGTCTTCCCATTTCGGCATCGTCTGAATTGATGGCAACCACAACGCCTTGTTCTTGCATCAAACTTGCATTGTAAGGAATCGCATCCTTTACTTCGTATTTGTAGGCCCACCAATCGGCAAAAGTTGAACCACCTGCTCCGTGTTTGGCCATCTTATCGGCAACCTTGTAACCTTCCAAAATGTGAGTGAAGGTATTTAAGGTGAAGCCCATGGAGTCGGCAACGTGCATCAACATGTTGATTTCGCTTTGCACGTAAGAGTGACATGTAATGAAACGTTGTGCATTTAAAATTTCGACCAATGCATCGAGTTCGAGGTCGCGGCGATAATTTCCTGTTTTCTTTTGTTTTTCGTATTCCTTGGCACGGTTAAATCCATCGTAAAAAACTTGTTCTACTCCCATGCGGGTTTGTGGAAAGCGTACGGTTTGAAAATCACCCCAGTTGGCTTGCTTAACATTTTCACCGAGAGCACATTTGATGAAACCTGGGGCATTCGGAATCAACATTTCTTCTGGAGAGTAGCCCCATTTTAGTTTAATCAAAGCACTCTGCCCGCCAATTGGATTAGCTGACCCATGTAGCAATTGCGCTGCAGTTACTCCACCCGAAAGCTGGCGATAAATGTTGATGTCATCTGGTCGTACCACATCACCTATGCTTACTTCGGCAGAAATCGCTTGTCCGCCTTCGTTTACTCCTTTTGAAATAGCAATGTGCGAATGCTCATCGATAATTCCCGGGGTTAGGTGCATGCCTTTTCCGTCGATAACAATGGCGCCGCTTGGGCTTAAGCCTTTCCCAATTTTGGAAATTTTTCCGTTGACCACCAAAACGGACATGTTTTCTTGAATGCCGTCTTCTTCATTGGTCCAAACAGTTGCATTTTGGATGAGAATGGTTTTTTTCGTTGGAACGGTTGACCAGCCAAAGGCTCCCATAGGTCGGAAAAGTTCAGGTACCTCCTTCTTAACCGTGTATTCTTCACTTTTCTTTTTGTCTTTGTCGCGGTCGTTTCTAATGCCGTTCCATGCCACCCATTTTCCATTGGGCAATTGTCCTGATCCCTCAAAGATTCCCAGTTTTTCATTGAATTTCCCCTTCAGGTTGACGGAACCATTCCACTCGTCGTTGTGAATCGCAAATTGAAGCACCACATTGGTCCCGCTCACTTCTAAGAACGTTTTTAAGCTCACACTGTCTTTTCCATCCCAGTATTTGATCTCCGCTCGGGGTTTTTCAACCGTACCAGAAATCACAATGGGGAAGGTTTTTGTGTCTACCAACAAGTTAAAACTTCCACGCGGATCGATGACAGGAAGCTCGTTGATGATGTATTGATTTCCTTGAACCCAATTTTCGAGTAGGGTAGATTTTGCAACGAAGGGGTTTCCGTCGTAAATGGTGAAACAAGCCAGTTTTCCTTTCTCTAAGGTTCCGACTTCTTTGTCCATTCCTATCCAACCGGCAGGAGTAGTGGTGAGGGCTGCAAGAGCTTCGCTTTCTTTGAGTCCAGCCTCCATCATTTTTTCAATGTTGGCCCAAAACTCAGCTGCATTTTTATTTCCCTGCGCCGTGAGAGCAAAGGGAATTTCTTTGTCGCTTAAAATGCGGGCATTGTAGGGTGCCATTTCCCACTTTTGCAATTGCGACAATGGAATCTGACGACTCACATAGGGGTCGTGTACATCGTAAGCTGCTGGAAACGAAATAGGGATTACCATTTTCATTTTCTTGCTCACAAGGTCGTCAACAATTTCGTATTCATCGCCAGCTCCAAGGTAATAGAAGGAAAGGCCAAATTCATCTGCAATTTTCTTTGCGCGCAGGTTTTCCCAGTTTTCCTCAATGTGAAAGAAAAGAGGCAAGGTTTTTTGTTGGTTCAAGGCCTGCAAGGAAAGATCCACTTTGGGTCGATCTTGTTTTTCGTACCACTGTGCGTCGTAAAGGGCTTGACGCAAAAGAGCGATGCTGCCCATTTGAGAAGAAGGGTAGGTTTGACGACTTGCTCCTTTATCAAATGAAAAGAAGGCCGCGGCGTCGCTTTTTAGGATGCTTTCGGTTACTCGATCATTCAAGGCAATAAATCCTCCTGTACCTTGAGCAATTCCGTCGTTCAAATGGTTGAGGACCATCCCAAAGCCCATTTCGCGGTACTTTTTTAAATCGCTTGGCGAAGAACTATACGCATTGGCGGCATTGAACTCTGGATGTATGCTCTCGTTCCAATAATAACTGCCCGTTTTACTGCTTTCCAGTTGCGGTCGGAAACTCCAAGCTGCCGCTTTGGGTTCGGGCAAGCCGATGGTTGCGTTCAAATCGATAAAAGAGGGAAGAATGACTTTGTCTGAACAGTCAATCACATAGGTTCCTTTGGGAATGGTCACAAAGCGGCCAACGTCCACAATTTTTCCATCTTTTATCAGAAGGGTTCCTTTATCGATCGTTTGCTCTGGGCTAACAACGATGGTTCCATTTTTTAGAGCGATGTATTCCGGTTTCGATTCGCGCACGCCATTTTGCGGATGGGTTTCTTGTGCGAAAAAGATCTGTGGGATTAGAAGTAAGAACAGGGCAAGCCTTCTCATAGGGTTATTTTTGATTACCAAGAAGGTAAATTTATACTTTTCGTCGGTAACGCTGGTTTTAATCCAGAAAAGATGGTGATTAATTCTTAGTTTTGTTCCTGAAAATCACAGACTATGTTGAACGGATTAATACACGCCCATTCGGGATTGAGATGGGTATTTTTGGCACTTATATTGGGAAGTTTAATCATGGCCTTGGCCAACAAGAAATCCTATGGTGATAAAGAGAAGAAATTCGCTTTGTTCACAATGATTCTTGCCCACCTTCAATTTACAATAGGTTTGGTCTTGTATTTCATGTCTTCCAAAGTTCAATTTGTATCGGGAATGATGAAATCAGAGATGTATCGTTTCTTCGGAATGGAGCACTTTTTGGGAATGTTGGTAGCGGTTGTATTGATTACACTTGGTCGTAAAAAAGCATTGCTAGCCGAGACGCCAGAAGCTGCTAACAAGAAAATCACCTTGTTTTTTGGAATAGGTTTGCTTATCATTCTTGCAATGATTCCTTGGCCTTTCCGCGCGAACCTAGGAGGATCATGGTTCTAAGAAAAATCGGAATACTTTTTCTGGGATTGGCTCTTTTTTCGTGCACCGAATCAAATGGTCTTGAAAAAGAGTCGCAAGCTATGTCTACGGATGAACCGAAGGGCGAAACAGGTATTCGTCTTTATGAGCGCAATTGTTCCAACTGTCATGGTATGGATGGTCGACTCGGAAATTCAGGAGCTAAGGATTTGACAGCGTCCAAGATGACCGATGAGCAAATCATTGAAATCTTGGAAGAAGGAAAAAACGCCATGCCTCCAATGGCCATGTTAATGGAAAATCCCTCGGACATGGATTCGATTGTTGTATTTGTAAAATCACTGCGTAAATGAGTCAACACGAAGGCCACGTAACAGTGGATGCGGTTGAAGAAAAATGTGTTTTGGTTGGTGTGATTCATGGAAACATCTCCGACGAACAAGCACAAGAATATTTGGATGAACTGGCTTTTTTGGCGGAAACAGCGGGAGCTTTTACTGTTGGTCAGTTTACACAAAAACTCCCTATGCCCAATCCGAAAACTTATGTAGGTACGGGTAAGTTGGATGAAATCAAAAACTTCGTTAAAGAAAATGGTGTAGACTTGGTCATTTTCGATGACGAGTTATCCCCCTCCCAGTTGCGCAACATAGAACGTGCCTTGGAGTTGAAGATTTTGGATCGCAACAATTTAATTTTAGACATTTTTGCAAGTAGGGCTCGAACTTCACATGCGAAGACACAGGTGGAATTGGCGCAAATGCAATATTTGCTTCCTCGACTGACTCGTATGTGGACCCACCTTGAAAGACAAAAAGGAGGGATCGGTATGCGTGGTCCTGGGGAAACCCAGATTGAGACGGATAGACGAATCATTCAGCAGAAAATAGCCTTGCTCAAAGAAAAGTTGAAGGACATCGATAAACAAATGGCTGTTCAACGAGGAAACCGTGGTCAGTTGGTACGTGTTGCCTTGGTTGGTTATACCAACGTAGGAAAAAGTACCTTGATGAACGTGCTTTCGAAGAGTGAAGTTTTTGCCGAGAACAAGTTGTTTGCTACCCTCGATACGACCGTTCGAAAAGTTGTGGTTCACAATTTACCTTTCTTGTTGACCGATACCGTGGGTTTCATCCGAAAACTACCCCATCAATTGGTGGAGTCGTTTAAGAGCACCTTAGACGAAGTCCGCGAAGCCGACTTATTGGTACATGTATTGGATATTTCGCACGAAAGCTTCGAGGAGCACTACCAAGTGGTGAATCAAACTTTGGCTGAATTAGACGATAGTGAGAAACCACATATCTTGGTTTTCAACAAAATTGATGTCTACAAACCAGAAGTGTCAATCGACGAAAATGGAGAAGAGGTGGAAGAAAGCATGGAAGACTTGAAAAAGACCTGGATGGCTAAGTTGAATCAGAAAAATGTGGTCTTTATCTCTGCTCAGAACAAAGAAAACATGGAGGAATTCAAGGAAATGGTTTACCAAGAAGTCAAAGAAATCTTCAGGGTTCGCTATCCCTACAACAATTTTTTATACTAACGAAAAAGGGCAGTCAATCGACCGCCCTTTTTTCTTTCTATGTAGTTTAGTTTTTATCGTCTTAAATGCAGGAAGGCCTGTCCTGAAATCGTTTCACCGGTTTGGGTCACAATCACATATTGGTAGAAATAGACCCCTTCCTTGGCCGGATTGCCACTTGGCATCATACCGTCCCATGACGGGTTTGTACCACTCCCTTCGAAACAAACATTCCCCCAGCGGTTGGTAATGCGCAATTCTACGTTCTCCATTCCTTGTGCATTTAATGAGAATACATCATTCGCACCGTCATCATTCGGAGAGAATACGTTTGGTAATTCGTATCCAAATGGTGGAACTGGTGGAATTGGAGGAGGAGGCAATACGGTTACCGTCAGGTAAATGGTATCTGCACAATTACCCGATTGGTAGGAAATCAACATAATGGTATACGTTCCCGTATCTGAATAGGTCATGTTAATCGGTGCAGTCGAAGAAGTGGTAGAAGTCTGACCATTGCCAAAGTCCCAAAAATAGTTGTTGGTATTCTGACTTTGATTTTCGAACGTTACCGTCAAAGGTGCTATTCCCGATTCTGGGGTAACCGTTCCGACCGCAACTGGTGGGTCGTTCACATCCAAGAATACACTATCCGATACTGAACACGCTTGGTCAGTAGCTGTAAAGTAGTACCAACCAGAACCCAAGTTAGACCATACCGATGCATTGATGGAGTTAGGATTATTCGGTCCAGGACCTGTCCATGTATATTGTACTCCACCCGTTTGACCGGAAATCAATCCCGAGACATATCCATCCGGGTCACAAGCCGACGCTGGTTCGGTAATCAAGGTGTCTACTTTCAATGTTTGGTTAACAATTAATACACCATTTGCTGTTGCAGTAAATCCACATCCATCTGTTGCGGTTACCGAAAAAGGAATGGTTTCTCCGTTCGTTCCATTGTCAAAGAAATACGTGGTGTCGGCTGTAATTCCATTCGACCATGTGTAGGTATAAGGTCCCACAGCATTGTTGCTTATTTCTCCCCATACTTTGGATGAGTCCGGTATACAGTCTACATACACCGTATCGTTCGGCATGATTTGAACCTCAGGTTGTACGAAGTTGTTGATGACCAAAACGGAATCAATCGTCGACATGCCACAAGCGTTGGTCGTGGTAACATAATACCATTGTTCGTCACCAAATTGTCCACTATTTCCAAGTTGAACTGGAATGCCAGATTGTCCATCCGACCAGTCGTGAATGTAGGGACCATAGGTGCCCGAGTTTAGTGCAAGTGTGGCAGACAAAAGGGTGGAAGGACATTCGGCGTATAGGGTGTCATTTGGTGAAATCGTGAACTCAGGGACTTCATAATCGGTTGTTAAACGAACCGAGTCGATTATAGAATTGCCACAGCCATCGGTGAGAGTGACATAATAGTAAATTGTGTCGAAGTTGATTCCATTATTCGGCAAGGAGGAAGTGGCACCATTGGTTCCTGTAGACCAAGAAAATGCATACGGTGGTATGGTGGTGTTGACCACACTTGCCGTGGCGGTGGGAACATCGGTAATACAATTTGCTTCGAAATCGTAACCGGGGTTGACCACGAAGGAAGGTGTGAGGGAATCTACAATCAAGACCACGGAGTCTGGGAAAGTATCGCCACAGCCATCGGTTACTGTTACATAATGGGTAATGGTATCTGGTTGGAAACCGTTATTTGGTAAGTTCTCGGTATCGGAGTTCCCTCCAAAGGACCAGTTATAGGTGAATGGACCCACGGATCCCTGTAAATTGGTTATGGTAGCCGTAGGTTCATGCGGAACACAAACAGCATTGAGGGTGTCGGCCAAGTCATAAGTGAGGTTATAACTATCCACGACATAAATGGTGAGGGAATCATAAATGGTATCTCCACAGACCGTAATGGTGTATCCGTAAATTTTCAACCATTCCATCGGTTCCGAAATCCCATCGTCTATTGGCGTTACCAAGTATTGTACCGTGTCAACACCCGGAGGGAAAACAATGGTGTCCTCGAGGTTCATAAAATCGGCATAGGGGTCAGCCGTACCTGAAAAGGTGATGTAAAACTCTTGTGTGGTATCTGCCAAGTATGCAGGGCGACTAAAAATCAAATTCGTTGCGGTACACCCTTCTGCCATCAAGGTATCCGTAAAGGTACTTCCCACGATTGTTGATTTGGCTTCAATGGTTACCACATTCGAAGTAAAACTTTCGGCCTGTAAAAAAACGGCAGAATCATAAACAGAATCTCCACCATCACCGATGGCCAATTTGATATGATAAGTTGCGCCACAAATCAAATTGGACGCTGCGACCAATAATACGGTATATCCATCGAGTTGAGTTGAAGTCCCATAAAAATTGGGGCTGTTATCA
>JAOASF010000044.1 GCA_025210175.1 Crocinitomicaceae bacterium
AAATTGATGATACACACATGACCTTTCGGTTTTCGGGCAAGGCTTAACAAATGAAAAAGTTGGTGGAAGAAAAAACAGAAACCATCGAAAAAGTGGAGAATTCATTGGATAAGATAGATGGTGTAGAAGTAACTGAAGATCAGTTGATTGGAAAATGGTATTACGCAGGACAAGTAAAGGATGGTGTGGAAAACAACTTTGTTTTCGTTCACAGTGAAAATGAAAAATCGAGTTATACCTTCTTGGAAAACGGAAAGTTTGAAAACAAGGCTCCATTGGAAATGACCTTTGAAGGAAAGTGGAAGATTAAGGAGGACAAAAAGACCTTGGTCATTGAAAGTAAGAACAAAACCGAATTCTTTAAAATCACCAAAATTGGGGAGTACGAATTGGAAATTTACAACCCAAAAACAGAAACCATATTGAAGTTTACGAACTAAAAGTTTTACGAAGCCCTTTTCTTTGAGAAGGGCTTTTTTTGCTACTCATGAACCATAACGAAAAGAGGAAATTTGATCGTTTAATGGAAAATTTTCGCAAAGAACGAATTGAGTCAGACTACTATTACAGCCTCTTGGAATTGAAACGAATTGGGTTCATTTCTCTTTTTATTGTAGTAGTAACATTCGCCTTCGCAGACGAAGACGTGAACCAAAACACCATTTTCGCCTGTACCTCTGCCCTTCAAACAATCATTCTCTTTATTGCGCATTTAGCTCTTGTTTGGAGAGGGAATGACTATTATAACACGAAAATTCTTTTTCTTCTTATACTCGGTTTCCTTTTCGAGTTTTTGATATTAGGAATTACCAAAGATTTGATTTATGCGTACAGACAAGGTATTCTCCCCTTTCCATGGCAAGTAAGTGCAAAAGGCTTAGGCGTGGGAGGACTACTCTCATTGATCTTTCCGTATTTATACCTAGCTATTATACTAGTCCTAGTTTATCGATTAGGTACAATCTACGTTTTCGCAAGAAGAATCAACAAATACCTGAGGTCCCCTTCTGAAGAATGACTGAACGTTCGTGAAATTAGGTAGTTCAATTCATTTCAAAATCGAAAATCTTTGGTGGTACACATTGGACCATTCGGTTTTCGGATAAAATAAACTTCATTAGCGCAGCTAAAATCAATCTTTAAGCACTTCAAATACGAATAAAAACGGTTGGTGGTACACATTGGACCATTCGGTTTTGAAAATAAATCAAGCACCATAACAAACTGATTAATAGTGATTTTGATTACAATTCTTAATACTTAAAAGTTGGTGGTAAACATTGGACCATTCGCTGATATAAAAAGAAAGCAAACTCCACCCAAATCCTCATCCCATTTTATATCCTCCTAAAACACATCACTCTTCACCCTTTGTTCCACTTGTTTATCTTCGCAGAGGAAAAACAAAATTCTTCGTTCAATAATTGTCCCTTAAAGCCCTCATCTCGATGACTTCAATCTTACGTTTACAAAGCATCCACCCCAACGATCGTCCAAGCGACCCAATTTATGCTGGTCCTTATGGTCAAGAATTATTGCGGATGTACAAGGAATACTATCCCAAAGTAGGTTTCCAAATTCCTTGGGTTGGGTATGTGATTATCGAGAATGAGACGGCCGTAGGAACATGTGGCTTTACGATGGCTCCAGTTGATCATCAGGTTGAAATTGCCTATTGGACCTTTCCCGAAAATGAAGGAAAAGGAATTGCATCTTGGGCTTGTAATGCCTTGGTACAAATTGCTGAAAAAGAAAATCCGAATCTTCAAGTGGTAGCAAAAACAGCACCCGAAAAAAATGCCTCCACACACATTTTGGAAAAAAACGGATTCTCCTTTCAAGAAGTGGTACAAGACGCTAAAATAGGCGATGCATGGCTTTGGGTGAGAAAATAGTTCACTAGCTCTGACAATCTCAGGCATTAGCAAATAAATCAACCAATATGAAACTAATAGTCCGTTTTCTAATCGTTATAATGTTCGTAGCATGTAGTTCAAGAAGTGAAAAAATAACGGAAACCATAACACCATTCATGATTACCAATTTCCCAAATGCTAGTTTTGAGGTTATCGAAATTGAAAACCTCAACAAGTTAGTAATCAGAAACAAAGACAAAACAATCAAGAACAATCATTTTGATTCGTTAATGACTGAAACGTTAGGTACATTTTATTTAAATTTCTATAAATCTGATCCAAGTGCTGAAACGGACTCAGAATTCTCTGTATCCTATTATTCAACAAACTTTTTCTGGGAATCAAAAACATACAACCTACTTGAATTAAGTGAGTTGTATAATATCATTCCAGAAAAGGAATAGTATACTATTCACAAATAGATATTTGAATTAGATGGTTAAAATTGCCATTTGGCTTTGGCTAAAAAAGTAAAGTCCCTTTTGAACGTTTTCATAGCCTGGTTGTATCAACTACCAAATCAACTTTTATGAAATACGTATTTATTTGGATGTGCTTTGCGAGCACATTGCTATTTGCTCAAGAAAACACAGCTGACAAAAAGCCAACGATCGATGTAATTGGAACGGCTAAAATGCAGGTTGTACCTGATGAAATTTACATTGCAATCACCCTCAAAGAGCGGACAGATAGAGGGAACAAACAAACTGTGGGGATGCAAGAAGAGGAACTCAAAAAGGCGTTGACCTTGATAAAGGTACCCATCGATCAACTCACACTTTCTGCTGCCAATGCAGATTACATACACGTTTCCTTCAAGAAAAAGGAGGTGGTGGAACGCACCAATTATTCGCTGAAGGTGAAGGATGCAAAAACCGCCGCAAGTGTCTTTGAAAAATTGGATTCCCTGAATGTGGAAAACGCCTACATATCCCATGTGGATCACTCGCAGATTGAAGAATTGCGCAAACAAGTGCGGGTGAACGCAATAAAAGCAGCGAAAGAAAAAGCAGATTATTTGTTGGAAGCCATCGACGAAGAAAGGGGGACTGCCATTTTGGTGGAAGAACAAGCCAATGAGGTTGTCGGTATTTATGCGAATCGGCAAATGATAGCTCGCGATTATATCGAACAGGGCAGCATCGATAAAATCCAAAACATTCAGTTTAAAAAAATTACCCTGGAAGCAACCATACACGTTATCTTCGAGATCAAAAATTAAATCTCGTGAGCGAATTCTGGGAGGAGAGTTTCCAAAAACATCAAGCCATGTGGGGCTTCGACCCCGTTCCTTCTGCACTTGAAGCAGCTGAATTATTTGAACGAAGAGGTATAAGCAAGGTGCTAATTCCTGGTTTTGGGTATGGTAGAAATGCCCAAGTTTTCATCGATAAGGGAATGCAAGTAGATGGAATCGAAATTTCTGAAACGGCTATTCAATTGGCCAGAAAGACCTTCGATGAAAGCACCGTGATTCATCACGGATCGATCAGCGAAATGCCTTTTTCCGACCAGAAATACGGAGGTATTTTTAGTTATGCCCTACTCCATCTCTTGAACGAAGAAGAAAGAAGGCATTTTCTTCAGAAATGCTACAACCAACTGGAAGACAAGGGAATCCTTATTATCGTAACGCTTTCGAGCAACGATGTCCGCTTCGGTAAAGGGGAAAAGCTAGGGGATAACCAATTCAGAAATGAACATGGCGTTGACCTGTATTTTCACAATAAAGAACAGGTCGAAAAAGACTTTTTGCCAATCGGCTTAAGAGAAGCCAAGCAAATTGTGGATGGCAACCAACTATTTTGGATGATTGCGTGCATAAAAAAATGAATTAAGTAAGCAAATTGCCATGAGAATCTTAACTTAGGAAAGATGCTTATGGACAACAATTACAACCCCCGAATAACCTTTTTAGGAGGAGCAGGAACCGTAACTGGATCAAAAATTCTACTTGAATTCAAGGATCGAAAAATTCTCATTGATTGTGGATTATTTCAAGGATTGAAAACCCTACGCTTGAAAAATTGGGCGGAATTTCCAGTTGATCCGAAAACGATTGATGCCATTATCTTAACTCACGCTCATCTCGATCATTGTGGGTACATTCCAGTCCTTGTAAAAAGAGGGTTTAGCGGAGAAATTCATTGTACGCACCCAACGAAGGACATGGCAGAGATTATCTTAAAAGACTCCGCAAAAATTCAAGAGGAAGATGCGAATCGGGCGAACAAATATGGCTACTCAAAGCATACCAAAGCCGAGGCACTTTATACGGTTAAAGATGTAATCGCAAGTCTCCCCTTGTTTAAAGGACACGAATACAGTGAATGGGTAATCATCAATGAATTCATGAAGTTTGAATTTCACAACAGCGGACATATTCTTGGAGGTGCACTGGTAAACTTGAAAATCAACGATAAACATATTGTTTTCTCAGGAGATATTGGCCGATTGAACCCAATGTTACTTTACCCACCAAAGGTCCTCAAACATGCAGATTACATCGTTATGGAGTCAACCTACGGCGACCGTGTTCACAGTGTTGAGCAAGTCAAAGAAGAGCTTTTGAAAACCATTAAGGAAACTATCCAAAACAAAGGAATTCTAATGATCCCGTCTTTTGCTGTTGAACGAACTCAAGAACTCGTCCATTTACTTTATGAGTTGAAAAATGAAGGTAGGCTTCCCAAAATTGACATCTACCTTGACTCGCCAATGGGAATTAATGTTTCCCATGTCTATATGCGATACCCTAGCTGGCAAAATATCAGTCAACTAGAATTGAAGGAGATGTTTAACGATGTTTTTTTTATTAACGATTATGAACAATCTAAAGCCCTGGTAGAAGATAAAAAATCCAAAATTATTCTTGCAGGAAGTGGGATGATTGAAGGTGGCCGCATTCTGCACTATTTGAACAATCACATCGACAACCCAAAGGATACGCTTCTTTTTGTTGGATATCAAGGTATTGGAACCCGAGGTCGAGCCATTCGAGACGGTGCTTCGGAAGTGAAATTTTTTGGCGAATTCAGAAAAGTAAATTGTCAAGTTCGCTCCATTGGTTCACTTTCTGCCCATGCGGATAGAAACGAAATTGTTACCTGGCTAAAACACTTTAAAACGGCCCCGAAAATACTCTTTTTGAATCATGGTGAACCGCATCAAGCAGATGCATTAAGAGTAAAAATTGAACATGACCTTAAATGGAAAACCTGTATCCCTGAATTAAATGATACGTATCTGTTGGGAAATTCAGTAATCAAAGTTTACCATAGTTCTCAATAAAGGAAAACTGTTCTGTTTGGAAGTCCAAAATCAAAATTAAAACCCTCGAAAAAATGCCTGGAGAAGGAGCAATGTCCGCAATGAACTCGAGTATGAAGAACAATCGAGCTCAATCGCGCAGCAAAAATCGAACGAATCACACGGACGGTACCTTACCGCATGTTGAATTGAATTATGTGGAACCCTCTGCGGAAGAATTGGAACTTTTGAAAGCAGAGATTCGAGCAAAGGCCAAGGTTAAGAATCGGATTTTTTATCTTTCTATGGCCATTGGTTTGATTCTTACCCTCCTCATTTTTCTGCTTTTTATACCTTAATGAACCATGTTGATTCGCTTCTTTCTATACTGCCTTTTTACCTCGTTGAGTACCCTCACCATGGCCCAAAGTGAGGTTTTCATTCTTATAGAACCACATACAGACCGCAGTATTGAGTTGGAAAGGGCGCGCGACAAAGTAGCCAAGGAATGGAACATCATTTTTCAGGAACAAGCTAGAGGTTACCAGAGTCAAATGGTTGAAGACAGCATCGCCCTACACAATGGAATGACCTATTATCAACTGGCTGAAAAGTATGGTTCTGATTGGCAAAAAAAGTTTGATGAGGCGGTAGAAAGGGAGTTGAATCGAAGTCCAGACATGACCGAAATTTTACAACTCACCCACAACCAAATAGAAGAACACAACCGAATGGTGAATCGATTGTGTCAGGAGGTTTGGTATGAAACAAACACCCCATATTCGTATCAAAAGGAGGTTGGAAAAACCGTTTTGGAAGGAAGCAACACGAATGTTCTTTTTCGCTTTTCCGACAATGTTCTTCGCTTTCATTTAGCAGGAGATACACAGTATGAAATTAATACTAACAATTGCCAAATCAGCAAATACGCCCATTCAAGAACCTTATATCCGATGGAGTTTAACATCCAAACCTTCAACGAAAGCAAGGAAGCCTTCCTTCAGATCATTTCGAGCAAGGGGGATACAACCAACTTTACCTTTGAGGTGATGTATGCACCTATTCCCTCTTTTCAATTTGCTGAGATTCGGGAGGACCAAAACATTGCCGTGAGTTCGCTTACGGCCAACGATAGTTTATTCATGGCTTTTCCTGCCGACATTTCAATAACGGGGCATCAGTACACCATCGTGGAATGGGAAATTCAATACAAAGACAAACGTGTGGGCAACGTTCAAAAGACCCACCTAGTAGGTGAAGAAGTGCTAAACATTATACGCAACCTACCTCTTGGCGCAAATGTTACCATCTTCTACAAATCCAAATCCCAAAATGGAATCTTTCGAAGTAATTACAAGGAATATACCCTGACGCAATAATTCTTTTCGAGACGAATTTTTCTTTTTTTGGCAAATGGCTTCGTCATAGATTTACCCATTTTGCGTTCAAGGGTAAAACTACCTCTATGAATAGTAGAAAATTCATCAAACGCACCTTATTTACTGGTTTAGGTTTAACTATAGGCACAGGATACTACGCATGGCAAATAGAGCCTTTTTGGTTGGAATTCGCGCATGTGGATATGCCTCTTCAAAATTTACCTGACGAACTGGAAGGGAAAACACTCATGCAGCTTTCCGACCTCCATGTCGGAAATCGTTTCAATCGAAGCTACCTCATTGATTCCATGAAAAAGGCAGCTGAATACCAGCCCGACATTGTTGTTTATACAGGTGATTTCATCAGTTACGAAAACGAAAAACAGTTCGCCCAACTGGAGGAAGTCATGCAACATGCAGTCCTCGGCAAAATGGGTACACTCGGCATTTTAGGCAATCACGACTATGGCAAAGACTGGTCGGAGCAAGAAGTTGCCGATCAGGTGGTACACGTTTTGAAAAATGCTGGAGTTCATCTTTTAATGAACGATTCGATCAACATTTCGGGCTTGAACATTATTGGCTTTGAGGATGCTTGGGGAACGAATTTTCGACCCTCCTTAGCCATGAAAAACTATCGAAAAGACGAGGCTAGCGTTGTACTTTGTCACAATCCAGATGTTTGCGACACGCCGATTTGGGGAGATTTTGAAGGTTGGATTCTATCGGGTCACACACATGGTGGACAATGCAAACCTCCATTCTTACCTCCACCTATCCTACCCGTCAAGAACCCGAGGTATACGGCAGGGAAAATAGAGTTACAAGCGAATCGTACTCTTTATATTAATCGAGCCTTGGGTCATTTGCATCAAGTTCGTTTTTTGGTTCGACCAGAAATCACGATTTTCACCCTACGTAAAGCTTGAAATGAACATACTATTTGAACTCATCAACCGTGTAGGTTTTGGTTTGGGTCTTTATTTTTTGATGCGACCACTGCTGCACTATTTTCTCCCTGACCCAAGAAAAACGCAACTAAAAGTCTTAGAAGTGAGGCTCTTTCCATTCTTCGCAATCTTGGGTATTGTAGGGGTAAGTCTTTTTGCTTATTACGGAATAGATAAATTTTGGTACGTAAGAGCCTTGACACCTAACGGATTTCGGCCCCTGTATTTCTGGATCATGTTTTTCACGCTCTATCGTGGTGTTTGGCTATTGCCATTTCTATTCTTAAAAAAATGGATGAAAAACCGAATTTTCACTTTGATGCTTGGGATTTTCTTCCTGATTCCAATCGGTCAACATGTTTTGTCAATTCTAATTCTTCGAAGGGATTACTTACCAGCAAAATGGTCATTTAAACTTCCTTATCAATGGATACAGACCGTTTTCGAGATCATCTATTTTCTTGGTTTCTCCCTTATTTTCTTTTTCCTTCATCGATGGATTAGCGCACAGAAGGCAAGATATTAAAACATGAAAACTCCACTATTCTTCGCCTGTATTTTGCTTACTCTTTTGTCCTTCGGTCAAACGAAAATTTACTGTTTACCTGGTCAAGGCGCCGATAAGAGACAGTTTGCCGATTTGGTATTTCCGGAAGAATATGAAGTCATCTGTCTTGAATATGGTACCCCTGAGAAAAACCAAAGCATGCATGATTTCGCCAAAACCTTGATACCTCAAATTGATACTACAGAAAAGTTCATTTTACTGGGAGTTTCCTTAGGTGGAATGCTGTGTGTGGAGTTGAATGACTTTGTAAATCCTGAAATGACCATTCTCA
Organism: Crocinitomicaceae bacterium; assembly: GCA_025210175.1. GTDB lineage: Bacteria > Bacteroidota > Bacteroidia > Flavobacteriales_D > Crocinitomicaceae > UBA2040. The sequence goes on from JAOASF010000044.1 coordinate 8,334, forward strand.
TTTCGAGTGCACCAACGCGACTTGACCTTCCGAGCAGATATCGATTTCAAAAGCGCTTTCCTTTGTTCAAAATCGTTCCCAAAAGAATGATTCGTGGCGGTGCCATGGCGTTACAACCGATTGTGGAGCCCGATCGAAAGGCGAAAAAAGAACTTTTCAAGTCCATGTTAAAGGCCAAAACACCTGAATACATGAAACGAACGGTCGCTATGATTGTGCAATGGGACCGAACACAAACCCATGCGAATATCATCCAAATACACGGAAACAAGGATCACACACTTCCCTTAAAAAACATTCAAAACGCTCAGATTATCATTGATGGGGGTTCCCACATGATGGTTCTCACTAGAGCGCAGCAGATTAGTTTTGAATTAAATTATCTGCTTACAACGCCCTAATAAGTTCCTATTTATTGGTATTCAACCAATATTCAAATGCAAGTTTCCATCACGTGGATAGGTGAGAGAACGGAGTGAAGACTATATCTTCGAAACAATTCTAGCATGGATAACCTTGCATTTGTATTTCCTTCCAAAACATACCTGAAATTAGAGCCATCGGGCCAACCTGTGTCGAATAGGTTAATTTTCTACCTGAGTACAAACACCCCTATTTCTTCTCACCTAAGTATCGAAACGATTGATTAGTCTGCTTTCGACTTGTCCAACAAACCCAAACTAAGGCTTGTTTTTGACGGCTAAAAATTACTTCATCGGCCTATGTTATTTCGATGAATCTAGTAACAGGATTTACCTAAACCACTTGAATAATTGCCTTACGTTTCATAATTCCACCCCACACATTTGTAGGATTTGATATGTGTAAAAGACTGCATTCAAGCTGTTCCTATCATATAGATTAAAGGTACGGATAAACATTCGGGAAACCATAGAATTATACAACTATATTTTTCGTTTTAACCTTCTTGACCAGATTCTGAAAAATTGGCACGAGCTTTCAGAGTTCAACCAATCATTTTCCGTACCTTTCCAAAATACTTACCAAGGTAACTAAATTAACTTTGGAAGAACAACATGAATAGGAAACACTTCATACGGACGCTGGCACTAGGTACTTCTGCCGGATTAATATCAATGAAAATGAATACGTTAAACAAACTTGCAGATACAAAAAGTACTTCCAAAATGCCCGTCCTTTTTTTGGGACACGGAAGTCCAATGAATGCCATCGAGGAAAATGAGTTTGTACAAGGGTTTCGTAACATTTCGAAAGAAATAGAACCACCGAAAGCCATTCTTTGTGTTTCGGCTCACTGGGAAACCAATGGAACTTTTGTGACGGCTATGGACAATCCCAGAACGATTCATGATTTCGGAGGGTTTCCACAAGCCTTATTTGATGTGCAATACCCTGCTCCTGGAAGTCCGAAACTAGCAGAACAAACGCAAGAACTTCTTTTGCCAACAGATGTGCACCTCGACGACAAATGGGGATTGGATCACGGGGCTTGGTCGGTTATTAAGCACCTCTACCCCGACGCCAAGGTTCCTGTGGTACAATTGAGTTTGGATCGCACAAAAGGCCCAGAGTATCACTACGAATTGGCCAAGCAATTAAGAAAACTTCGCGAAAAGGGAGTTTTGATTGTTGGATCGGGAAACATGGTCCACAACTTACGACGTGTGGCATGGGATAAACTCAATGCAACCTATGCCTATGATTGGGCAGAACAGGCTCATTCCGTTATGAAGGATAGAATTCTGGATGGAAATCACCGTGATCTAATTGAATACCAAAAGCAAGGAACCGCCTTTCAATTGTCAATTCCCACACCCGAACATTACTTGCCATTGTTGTATTCCTTATCATTGCAAGACAAAGGCGAGGACATCAAAGTATTCAACGACGAACCCGTAGCTGGATCTTTATACATGACCTCTGTAAAAATTGGTTAATGCGCACATTCATTCTCTTTTCGGTTGCACTTTCTTTTTCAATCAGTAGTTGGTCACAAACAAGTTTAATGTCCTTTAACCTTCGTTACAACAATCCAAACGATGGCGAAAACGCATGGGAAAACAGAAAAGCTGAAGTTGTTGATTTGATTGAAAAATATGCACCCGAAATCATGGGAATTCAAGAAGGATTGTACGATCAAATGCAATATTTAGATTCAAATCTTCGTCAATATTCCTATCTCGGTGTGGGACGCGATGATGGAAAAACAAAGGGAGAATACGCAGGAATTTTTTACCGTCACGATCTTTGGACTTTAAACCGAAGTTATACCTTTTGGCTATCAGAAACACCTTTGAAACCTTCCGTTGGTTGGGACGCTTCTATGGAACGCATTGTGACCTATGCTTGGTTTATTCATAATCAAACAGGAGAAACACTTCACGTCTTCAATGCACATTTCGATCATATTGGTGAAAAAGCGCAATATGAATCAGCCGACTTGATTACCAATCTCATTTACAAATTCAATCTGACTGAAGAAAAGGTAGTGGTGATGGGAGATTTCAATAGTCTACCCGACTCCGAACCCATTCAACTTTTTTCATCCTACCTCGAAGACAGTAGAAATGTGGAAAATCACTTTGGCCCGGATGGAACCTTCAATAATTTTAATACTCAGGAGGAAATTACCAAGCGAATCGATTACATTTTTACCATGAACTTAAGCGTTCAAAGTCAACTGCACATCAACGATCGAAGAAAAAATGGTCTTTGTATTTCGGATCATTTACCTGTGTATGTAGAATGCCAATAAAAAAACTGTTAGTTTCGCCAAAAATTAATACATGAAAACCATACTATTACTGCTTGCTGTTATTCTCATTTCAGCTTGCAACAATTCAGATCAAGTCACTCTCAATTTAGTCGACATCAACCAATTCAATCTCCAAAAAGATCTCTATACGGTGCCTATTGAGGTGGAAATACTCGGTGCAACGAATCTGAACGTCTACGAAATGAAGCAAGACTTTTATACAATGGATGTGGCTCGCGACATTTTAACAGACGACACTTTTAACATACTGACGCTGAACTACACCAATCTGACGGATCGCTATTCTTATTTCGTTCCGGAAAATACCAGAGCTGCGAAGATGTTTTACTGGTCTAGTCAAGATGGATTTAAGCTAGAAAACAATGAGTGGCCAAACTTACCCCTTTTCTCCAAAGTCTTTTATGACGATGAATTTATCAGTGAAGATGTTACGCACTTTCCCGCCATACGAGGACTTGTAGGAAACTATCAAAGCAGGGTGAATGGCGAAGAGACAGACGATTTGGAGTCGTTGAAAGATTTGGAAGTGATCTTTAAGTAAGTCTGAAAATCTCGTTTACACAATTTTTGTTTCCATAAAGCGTTCTTCGCTCATGAAAACAAAATTCGCTCTACTATTTGGGATTTCTTTCGCAGTTCTAGCTTGTAAAAAGGAAGATCCTACGATGAAGGAAGAAGATACTTCTGGTAATCAAACCGACAATCATCAATTGGAAAACACCCCAGGATCGTATTGGATTTACGAATGGATTGCCATCGATTCCAATGGAATAGAAACCCCTACGGGAAATGTAGATAGTGTGTATTGCGTTGCCGATTCGGCGATGAATAGTTCGGGTTACACTGCTTATATTTCTGAAAATGTGAACAATAGCAACTCCTACCCCATCTTTCTCAAAGACGATAATGGAGTGATAAAAAATGAAAATGACAAAATACTTTATTCGTATACCAATTTTTCGACTGTAATAGCCACTGGAAATGAGCCAGGATTCTGGGATTGGTCCTTGAAAATGCATGCTGAAAAAACGGCCTCCGTACCAGCCGGAACTTTTGGCTGCATTGAAGCACGCACCACCTATACAGGCGAAAACGGCGGACCGGCAACCAATTGTGGTACATCGAGCTTTTCTCTCGGAAGGTGGTACGCCCCTAATGTAGGTTTGGTTCGTGAACGAACAGGATATTTCTCCCAATTGCAACAGTGTGCAGGATACTTAGAAAAAAGACTCCTACGCTATCATTTACAATAACACCAACCTCTAAAATCCAACTCGTAACAACCGGTTGGATTTCTTTTTTCTCGTACCTTAGAATCCATTAAACCAACGGTATGAAGCTCCTTTGCACCTTTTTTGTCTTTTGCACTTTTTGGATCCATGCGCAATACGACACCCTCGTTCACGATGGTTTGGAGCGGTCGTTTTTGGTCCATACACCCCCATCCTACTCAGGAGATTCATCAGTGTCCTTGGTCATTGCTATGCACGGAGGATTTGGAAGTGCCAACAATATTCAAAACCAATCGCAATTAAGCCTGAAGGCTGACACCGCCAACTTCATCGTTGTTTATCCAGAAGGAGTCCAAGTAGGAGCGTTGAATATACGAACATGGAATGCAGGTTGGTGCTGCGGATATGCCAGCAATAACAACATCGACGACGTTGGGTTTATCGACCAACTGATCGACACCATGCTAGCTCGATACAACATTGACAGCACCCGCATTTATGCAACTGGAATGTCGAATGGAGGGTTTATGTCATACCGATTAGCCTGCGAACTTTCCCATCGCATAGCAGCCATTGCACCCGTTGCAGCCTCGATGAGCGTGACATCTTGCTCACCTGTTAGATCGGTTCCAATTATAAGTTTCCATTCGTATCAAGACTCGAATGTGCCATATGAAGGAGGAGTGGGAAGTGGTCCATCCAATCATTACAACGCCCCACAAGATTCCGTTTTGGATGCTTGGGCTCAGATGAATACTTGTCAAAGCTTGAGAGATACGATTCACCAAGGCAGTGATTTCACCGAAATTCATTGGATGGATTGTAGTTGTTCATCTGAAATAATTCAGTTGGTGACAGAAGATGGTGGTCATTCATGGCCCGGTGGAAATAGTACCGTGGTGGGCGATCCAACCTCACAAGTGGTAGATGCCAATTTTCGAATGTGGAAGTTCTTTCAAGAGCACACCTTGGAATGCCCAACAACGGCTTCAATTGAAGAAAGCAGAGCCGAAAGCCGACTACTCTACCCCAATCCCGTTCAAAACGAATTACATATTCCTTCTAAAAACGTCAATAAGCAAGGGAAAATTATCGATACCAAAGGGAAAGTAATTTGGGAAGGGAAACTGCCCAAAAACCTAGATGTTTCTTCATTTGACAGAGGAAAATATTATTTATTGGTTGAAAGGGATTTCATTCATTTCGTCAAACAATAACTTACATTGATCCTTTGTTGGTATGTACCTTCAAAGTCAACTTTTTCAATTCTTCATCGATATCCGAAATGTATGTTTTGAGTTTTTCAATCACCTCTTGAGGAGTGTAAACGTCTTCCAATCCCCCATCATGAGCCAAAGCTTGTAGCATTCCTTTACAAGACGCCAATGGCTTTCTTAGTTCATGAGAAAGACTGAAAAGCATGGATTCCAAAGATTCAATGTACGATTCACGCTTTTTTTGTCCTTCCTTTTCAACGGAAATGTCGTGGGCCGTACCAATCATTCGATATACCTTCCCCTTTTCATCTTGATCAATTCGCCATTTTGTTCGAATCCATATTTGAGTCCCATTTGGCCGATTCAATCGAAATTCAGCTGGATACAAACGTCCTTCTCTCAAAGCAGCTCTTAAGGAACTTTTCAAGCCATCCAAATCATCCGGTTCCACCATTGCATGCCATTCCTCCGTGCTCAAGTTCCCTCGTTCATTCGGATCGACTCCAAAAAGGTTGTATAGCTCTTCCGTCCATACCACCTGGTTTGTTGTTAAATCCCAATCGAATGAACCCAAATGTGCAATTTCTTGAGCCTCCAACAAGCTGTTTAAAGCATCAGTTAACTCCAAATTGGTTTGTACCAAAAGCTGCTTGTATTCTTCATTTTTACGACGAGATTCCAACAAGTGCATTACTCCCTTTCCCAACATCAACATAAAGTTGCGCTCCTTTTCGGTAAGCGTTTTAGATGAATGATCCAGCAAACACATTGTGCCAATGGGAATACCCTCTGAGGAACGCAAAGGATACCCTGCATAAAAACGCAGATTGGGATTTCCATCGACAAAAGGCAAATGTGAAAATCGACTATCCTTCGATAAATCCTCGATGACGACAATGTCTTCTTTGCTATGCATTGTTACACCACAAACCGTTTCATCCAGCGGAACATTTTGGGCATCCAGTCCAGAGATAGACTTGAACCACTGTCTTTTTTCATCTAAAAAAGAGATAAAAGCGATGGGCACATCGAAGGTTTCAGTTGCCAGTGCAACAAAGTCATCAAAGATCTCTTCGATGGGAGTATCTATGATTTGGTATTCATCTAAAATTCGTTTTTGCTCAGAACTATTCATTTTCACAGGAGAACAATAATCTTAATTTCTGCAGTAGTTTTGGGGCGATGGTTCTAACCAAACTTACTAAATCTGAAGAGTGAAAAAAAGTTTTCAAAGTACCTTTTCTCAAACTCTATCTCTTAATTTTTTCGTTTTGAAAGCCAGATTTGAATGGTTATTTTTAGGACACCAGAAAGTACTCATGAAACAAACCTTCCTACTCTTAACAGCCTTTTTTCTCGTTTTTAGTGCACATGCTCAAAACCAAGCTTCGCCACTAAACATGGAGAATATGTTGCGCTCCATTACCTCAACGAAGTATCCTCGAAATCACCTGCACCCCGAAATTCTCTCAAGTGTCGCGAACTACATACAAACGGAATTTGGGAAATACACACGAAGAACAGAGCTCCAAGATTTTGAGGTAAACAATCAAACGTACTATAATGTCATTGCTTCTTTCGGACCCGATACGGCTGAGCGCATCATAATTGGCGCACATTACGATGTTTGTGGGAATCAGCAGGGTGCGGATGACAATGCAAGTGGCGTTGTTGGACTTTTAGAATTGGCTAGAATGCTCAAGTATCAAGATCTGAAATACCGCATCGATTTAGTCGCCTACAGCTTGGAGGAACCTCCTTATTTTCGATCGGAAAACATGGGGAGTTTTGTGCATGCAAAGTATCTTAATGAAAACAACATTCCTGTCTTCGGAATGATTTCTTTGGAGATGATTGGCTTCTTCAAAGATGGTAAAAACACGCAACGTTATCCCCTCAATTTCTTGAAGTTATTTTACGGTAGTAGAGGGAATTACATCACCTTGGTCAACAAGATGGTTTCCGGGAAATTTGCCCGAAAATTCACCAAGAAATACAAAAAGACCAAGTCGATACGAAGCAAAAAATTCAAGGCGCCTCAATCTTTAACAGGAATTGATTTTTCAGATCACTTAAATTATTGGTATTTCGGCTTTAGTGCCTTAATGATTACCGATACATCCTTCTATCGATCTCCACATTATCACCAAAAAACAGATACGCCAGAAACCTTGGATTACGTTCGTATGGCACGCGTTATCGATGGTGTTTTTCAAACTCTGAAACGTTTGAATAATTAAAAAAATTCATCAATGAAGTCGTTTGCATTGCAGATGCAGATTACAGATTGCAGATTAGCAGATTAACAGATTGATGTTCCGATTGTCATCAAGGGGCAGATTGGTTGATTAGTGTTTTCATGATTCGTCATTCATCATTCGTCATTCGTCATTCATCATTCGTCATTCATTATTCGTCATTCCAATCCCGATAAATATCCGGACTGAACTCTGAACTCTGAACTAATAAGTTAACTTTTCGCCAAAATTTCGTTATGACTCCATGAAAACACTTTTACTCTTATTCGGTCTTCTCCTTACCCAACAGCTTTTCGCAACTAAAACCATACATGTTTTTGTGGCACTTTGCGACAATGAAAATCAAGGAATTGTGCCCGTACCTCCCAAAATTGGTAACGGTAAGGATCCGGACAACAATCTTTATTGGGGTTGTGGTTATGGGGTTAGGTCTTTCTTAAAATTGAAAACCAAGGATTGGATTTATCAAGGGAAACTCGAGAGTTCAAATCGTTACATTCTCGAAAGAGTGTTATTCAAGCACGCCACGAAAGACGTTTATTTATTGGCAGATGCTTACGATGGAATTGCCATCAAACCGTGTATTGAAGACTTTTTGAAAGCCTCAAACGGACAGGAAAAACACACAATCAAATACAAGGAAAAAGAACTTCATTTTGGTGGAGGTTCGGATTTATTGGCTTACGTTGGTCACGATGGTTTGATGGACTTTCAGGTAGATGTCGATTTTAAACAAGCTCCCGACAAGAAAAGGGACGTGATAATTCTAGCTTGCTACAGCAAGAGCTACTTTGCTCCTCACATTCGTGAAGCTGGAGCGAATCCCATCTTATGGACCACACACCTCATGGCCCCAGAAGCGTATACCTTGAAAGCTGCTATCGATGGATGGATTAACAATGAAACCGGAGCACAAATCGACGAACGAGCGGCTCAAACCTATAATACTTATCAAAAATGCGGCATCAAGGGAGCTAGGAATTTGTTTACCACTGGTTTTTAGAACGCAGATTAGAAGATTACAGATTAGCAGATTGCAGATTAGCAGGTTAGCAGATTGATTGTTTAAGGTAACCTTAATTCGTCATTCGTCATTCGTAATTCGTAATTCGTCATTCAAAAAACAATCCCCTACCTCATCTGTTATAACACCACATGACAGCTGAGGAAAAAGACCGTATTATCGAAATGGCATGGGAGGACCGAACTCCTTTTGAAGCCATCGCATTTCAATTCAATTTGCCCGAATCAGAGGTGATTTCCCTGATGAGAAACGAACTCAAAGCCAGTAGTTTTAGACGTTGGCGCAAACGAGTTAATTCTGGAGTAAGTCAGAAACACTTGAAAAAACGAAATCCAGATATTTCAAGGTTCAAGTGTACACGTCAGCGCGCGATTTCCAACAACAAAATCTCCAAACGATAGACTTTCCAACTGACATAGCATCCATTAAGGCTCGAATTGAGGCCATTGATCCCAAAAAATACGGTGCCACACGGAACTACAAGGACGGTGCTGTTACTTATTTGAGTCCGTACATCTCCAGAGGGGTAATCAGCACGAAACAGGTTGCTGAGCATATTTTCTCACTTGGTTTACCGAAAACAGTTATTGAAAAATTGATTCAAGAATTGGCCTGGCGCGACTATTGGCAATTGGTATGGCGCGCAAAGGGAGAAGCCATTTCAACTGATTTAAAACATCCTCAATCGGATGTGTCGAATTACCAAATCCCGAAGAACATTGTCAACGCAACGACAGGAATTAAAGCTATAGACGAAGGCATTTCGGAATTGTACGAAACGGGCTACATGCACAACCACATGCGTATGTATGTGGCGTCTTTAGCAACGAATATTGGAAAGAGTCACTGGTTGGAGCCTGCACGTTGGATGTATTACCACCTCCTAGATGGAGATTGGGCAAGCAACGCCCTGAGCTGGCAATGGGTCGCAGGAAGCTTTTCAAATAAAAAATATATCGCCAATCAAGAAAACATCAACAAGTACTTCAACACCCAGCAAAAAGGTACCTTCTTGGATGTTTCTTACGAAAAACTAGCACAACTCGAACTTCCCAACGAACTAAAACTTTCGGAAAAACTTGAACTTAATACGGAATTGTCTGTTGTCGATTCTGGAATAAAAAAACCACTTAATAAAAACACCTTCCTCTACACTTATTACAATTTAGACCCTGATTGGCATGCCGGTGAAGCAGGGGATCGTATCCTAATTTTGGAACCTTCCTTTTTTGAACGTTATCCTGTTTCGCAAGTATGTTTGGATTTTGCCCTTAAACTGGCGAAAAACATACCGGACATAAAAATCTTTGTAGGAGAAATAGATAATTTTCTCACTGAACTTAACCCGGAGAACATCTTCTACAAAGAACATCCAGCATTTCGCTGGGAAATAAAAGGGGAAGAACCGCGAGATTGGATGACTTCCATCGACGGTTTTTTCGCCTCTTTTTTCGCCTATTGGAAAAAAGCAAAAAAAGAACTTTTTGCATGAAAGAGCCTCGAAACATTGTTTGGCTAAAACGCGACTTGCGTTTGAACGACCATCTGCCGCTACTTCATGCCGAAAATGCTCCCGAAGATTACCTGATCATATATATATTCGAACCATCTGCGCTTTCTTACGCTGACAGTGCAGATCGACACCAACAGTTTGTTTACCAGAGTATTCTGGAAATAAATAATAAGCTCAATTCCTTCAATCGAAAAGTAGAATTATTCCATGCTGAGGCCTTGGAAGTCTTCACTTATTTGATCGAAACTTACAACGTTAAAAAGGTGTTTAGCTACCGAGAAAGTGGTATCCAAATGACCTTTGATAGGGACATTGCCGTTGGCCAATTACTGTCAAAAAACAATATTCAATGGACGGAGTTTCAACGCGATGGAATTCAGCGAGGAATCAAGAATCGTAAACGCTGGGATGCGCTTTGGTACGAGCATGTCAACGAAGAAATCCAAGAAATAACCATCACCTCTCCTCACACTCAAACTCAAACTCACACTCATCCTCACCCCGTATTCCCTTTATCCCCAGAACTTCAATCCATGCTCTCGAACTATTCGCCGTCATTGCAAAAACCGGGTGAAAATATGGCTTGGAAATATCTGCAATCGTTTTGCGAGGAAAGAGGAAAAAATTACAATCGTCACATCTCTAAACCCACGGAAAGTAGAAAGTCGTGCGGACGCATTTCTCCTTATCTGGCATGGGGAAACATTTCTATTCGACAGTGTGTCCAATACATCATCAATCATCCCAATTACAAAAGCAACAAGCGAGCGTTTGACGGATTAATTACTCGACTGAAATGGCATTGTCACTTTATCCAAAAATTCGAGGTAGAATGTGCCTACGAAACGCGCTGTGTGAACCGAGGGTATGAAGCTTTGGAGCACGAGAATAATCCAGAATTTATCCAAGCTTGGAAGGACGGAAAAACGGGTTTTCCTCTGGTTGATGCTTGTATGCGTTGTCTACACGAAACAGGTTGGATCAATTTTCGTATGCGCGCCATGATTGTGTCGGTTTTATGCCACCATTTCGATTGCGATTGGCGAAGTGGTGTTTATCATCTAGCACAGTTATTTCTGGATTACGAGCCGGGAATTCACTACACACAATTTCAAATGCAGGCGGGAACAACCGGTGTAAATACAATCCGAATGTATAATCCGGTGAAACAAAGTCAAGACCATGATCCAGAAGGAATATTCATTAAAAAATGGGTGCCTGAACTCCGAGATGTTCCAAAGGAATTCATTCACGAACCCTGGAAAATGACAGAAATGGATAAAATGCTTCTTGGAATCGAATTGAACTATCCACATCCCTTAGTGGATTTGGAACAAGCTGGGAAAGCGGCTCGAATCAAGATTTGGGGTCATCGAAAAAACCCAGAGGTGAAAGAGGAAGGAAGACGCATTGTAGCAACTCATACCCGAAACACTAGTCGAAAAAGAAAGTCCAATGCGAAAAAGTGAATTGCCTGAGAAGATTTGTCCCGTTTGCAAGCGCCCTTTTAAATGGCGAAAGAAATGGGAACGTGATTGGGAGAACGTAAAATATTGCAGTGAACGCTGCAAACGAAGCAAGAAAAATGAGTCAGCATCTTAAAATCATATTTCCTCATCAGCTTTTTGAGCAAAATCCGCTCACAGAGATCGAAGGCACTTTTCTTCTGATTGAAGAATTTCTGTTTTTCAATCAGTATTCCTTTCACAAGCAAAAACTCGCTTTTCATCGAGCTTCCATGAAGTTTTATGAACACTTTCTCAAAGAAAAAGGCTTTGATGTAATCTATTTTTCAAGCCATCAAAAGGAATCAGACATTCGAACAATCTGGACGTTCTTAGCCGATAACAATTTCCAACACATCCATTACATCGACCCAACCGATCAATGGTTGGAACAACGACTTTTGGGACTTAAAGAGTTCATTTTTCACAAACATGAAAGCCCTCTCTTTTTGAACACAACAAAGGATAATGCAAAGTTTTTTCGATCCGATAAAAAGTCTTTTTTTCAGACTACCTTCTACATCGATCAACGAAAAAAATTCAATATTCTCCTTGACTCCAACAATGAACCCCTTGGCGGAAAATGGAGTTTTGACCACGATAACCGCAAGAAATACCCCAAAGGAAAAATGCCACCTCCCACCTATTTTCCAGAGAAAAGTGACTTTTGGTTAGATGCTATTGAATTCGTAGAAAAACATTACCCAACCAATCCAGGAAAAATAGATACACAAATGCTTTACCCAATTGATTTTAAAGGAAGTAAAGCAGCTTTAGAGAACTTTTTAGAATATCGGTTCTTCGAGTTTGGAGCCTATGAAGATGCCATCGTTCGGGAAGAAAGCATCTTGCACCACAGCGTATTAACTCCCATGTTGAATGTTGGATTAATCACCCCGAAAGAAATCATAAATACCGCTCTCGACTTTGCGGCCAAAGAGGATATTCCAATGAACTCAACTGAAGGATTCGTTCGACAAATCATCGGTTGGCGCGAGTTTATACGAGGCATGTATGAGTGTAAGGGAGAATACATGCGGACTCAGAATTTCTGGAGTTTCAATCGCAAAATTCCTGCAAGTTTTTACGACGGAACAACTGGAATTTTACCCATTGATGATACCATCAAAAAGATTCTCAAAACAGGATATTGTCATCATATCGAGCGCTTGATGGTGCTTGGAAACTTCATGCTACTCTGCGAGTTTGATCCTGATGAAGTCTATCGTTGGTTCATGGAACTATTTATCGATTCCTACGATTGGGTGATGGTGCCCAATGTTTATGGAATGAGTCAGTTTGCCGACGGCGGTACCTTCGCTACCAAACCCTACATTGGTGGGTCGAACTACCTCAAAAAAATGAGCAACTATCCATCTGGACCATGGGAAGCTATTTGGGACGGTTTGTTTTGGAACTTCATCGATCGACACCAAGGATTTTTCAAAGGAAACCCTCGTTTAGGAATGATGGTACATACGTGGAATAAAATGGCTCCGGAGAAGAAAGAAAGCCACTTGGAGAAAGCTGCGATTTTTTTGAAAAAAATAGATGAAGTTTAGAGTTCAGTCCCGATATTTATCGGGATTGGAATGACGAATAATGAATGACGAATGATGAATCATTTAATCTTCAATTTTCCAATCTGCTAATCTGCAATCTTCAATCAGCCATATCTACCGTTCATTCAATCCTTCGACTAAGACCGAAGGCGTAATGAAATCAAACCGCTTCATTTCTTACATTTAAAGTATGAAACCTTTGATTGTTCTACTCGCCAGTTTTGGTGTGGCTATGGGTATTTTGACTTACACGAATGGTCTTGAATCCTTTCCATTGGCTATGCGCATTGCGATGGGTTGTATGTTTGCCTTTACGGCCATTGGTCATTTCGCTTTTCCGAAAGGAATGAGC
>JAOASF010000045.1 GCA_025210175.1 Crocinitomicaceae bacterium
CGGAAACAAAGGTGGCGATACTTGGGTAATCAGTGGGAATGGTTAAAGAACCACTGAGCTGACCGAAATAGCTGGTGCTGATCAAAAGAAAAGCAAGTAAAAGATTCTTCCCACGATGAGCGGACGAGAATCGGCGGTAAAGTAAATTCATAAACAATCTTATCTAACTGTTGGGCGTAAAAGTCCATCAATTTTTTAGTGTTCAAATCATATGCAGGCTTAATAAGAGCTTAAAAATTAACTTCTAGTCATAAATGATGATTTTTGCATGATTGTCAGTGAGTTATGTCGTTACTCGAAAAGGGGGGGAGTACCCTTGTTTTTCAGGGGGTTTGAAGGTTGAGTTGATCTTGAAATTGCTAGGCAAACACAATTTATACTGGTTATAAATAGCTTGTGAATTTTTGTTAATGAATTAAAATTAATAAATTCGTTATCCTAGCGATTGCACCTAAATTATCTACACTAGTTCCCATCTCTATTACTACAATTGGGTTATTAAGTTTAATTGGTTATTTACTACGGAAATGAAAACGAAAACAACGTTTTTTCATACTCGTAAGTGTTTAGTTTGTGACGATTGCGAATATTACTTCCCCTTTCATTGGCGGACAAAGAATGGATGGCAATTTGATCTTTTGAAACGCTCAGGTGTCAAATCTTACTCGCAGAGTTTTGGCTTGGGTATTCGTTTTATCTACTTAGTTGTAAGCCATCGGTTAGCTTTTTATCTCAGTTCCGCATTCTCCAAAATCAAAAGCGAAATTATTTCAAACTCGCTCGCTTTTCCCCTTTCATTCCCCCACCCCTTAACTGCATCACTTTCCTGTTTAAGAATAACTCCTTGGTCGGCTTCATACCCGCAAAGGACAAAATGTGTAATCATGTAAAACCAATAAATAAAAACACAGTTATGAAACAAAAAGTACACGTTAGTAACCTGGGTCGGGGCAGTAGTCGCGGCAGGTTTACGATGCTTTTTCTTCTAGGCGCCTTACTGTCGCCTTTTGTAGGAGAAGAGGTATTTGCTCAAACAAGTGCTCCGACTTATCCGCATGAACTTACCATGTGGACGGGGCTGGAAGAATCACCCGCAATGGTGGATGTCAGCTTTCATGTAGTGCAATGTCAGGCTGGGGCTGCTTCCCAAGTGATGTTGCAAGTCTTTAACGAGGGAGATTTGGCGTCTTCAATCGGTTTCACTTTAACGATCACGGACGTAAGTTCGGGGCAAAGTTTTAGTCATACCGTAGCCAGCTTCCCACTCTCAACGGGTGATATGGTAACCGGTGAATGCGGTTCTAGTACCCATGCAAATTTAATAATTGATCTCCCAGCTGGTTACGATGGTAGCAACGTGAGTTTAGAGATAACCTATAATTAATGCCTTATGAAAACGATTAAATATTTTTTAGCCGTTCTCTCCTTATTGGTCGGTGGTAGCTATTTGAACGCTCAGTGTTCAACAGCGCCAATCATCAATAGCTTTTCTCCCAATACGGGTTTTATTGGAAGTACAGTTACCATTACAGGAGCGAATTTTGACGCTAACAATATCAACAACAACGTGGTCTTTTTTGGGGCCACCAAAGCGACGGTTACACAGGCCAGTTTCGGACAATTGAAAGTGATTGTTCCAGTTGGCGCGTCAACCGATCGCATTTCAGTGACCAATCAATGTAATTTAACGGCGTATTCAAAAGTTCCTTTCAATGGAATTTTCTGTCCAACGCCATTGGATGGTCAGACGTATCAAAACAATGCCCAAATTTTGGGTGTGAGCTACGGTGCATACAACATGATCGCAGTCGATTTGGATCTCGACGGTAGAGCAGAAGTAATCTCTAGTGGAACGGGTACTGGTGTATCCATTGCCAAAAACAATAGTTCGCCAGGTAGTATCAACTTTAGTTTGCTCAACTTCGGCTTGAGTGCGGGGACCATTTATACGGCGGATTTGGACGGTGATGGTCGCAAAGATGTCATTGGACGCTATTATTCGCATTTGAATACCAGTACACCGGGAAATATTTCCTTCGGTGCAAGTGCTTCCAACCAAAATGTTTCTTCCTACCAAATTGCAGCAGGTGACTTCAACAATGATGGTAAAATTGACGTGGTTGGTGAATATGGGAATCACCTGTATATCGCACGTAACTTGTCAACTGGACCTGGGAACTTGTCCTTTGAGGCGCGTCAGTTGATTCAGGCCAATATCGGTCGTGCTACCGGTATTCAAACGGCTGATGTGGATGGAGATGGTAAGATTGATATCTTGATTTCTCAAGGTAACTACAACCGCGCAATGACCTTCCGCAATACCACTCCTACAGGTTCCAATGTCTTTACTTTTGAGGCAGGAGAAATCTGGTCAACAGGTGGTACTTATCCTTACAGATGTCAAATTGCCGATTTTAACAAAGATGGTAAAATTGACTTTACAACGTGTAACTATACGGGAACGCACAATACAGCGGTTTTGATCAACAGGTCAACTCCAGGTAATATTGACATGAGTGGTTTGATCAACATGCCATCTTTCGTTAACAATTATCGTATTCAAGTGGGTGATGTAGACGGTGATGGATATCCAGACATTGTTACAAAATCATTGGGTGTGAATCAATTTGCGGTATACCGTAATACGACAACCAGCCCGACCACAACCAGCTTCGCGAATCCGATTTACTATTCTTCTTCTGCGCAAGCGGAGGTTTCGGGAATCGTAATTGGTGATTTGGATGGAGATTATGTGCCAGATATTGCTACAAGTGGTATTTCGAGTAATCAAATTCGCTTTCATATAAACACGAGTGCTCAGGTTGATAATACGGCTCCAACTGCCATTTGTCAGAATGTAATACTTGCTTTAGGACCAGACGGTACGGCTACTTTGACTCCAGAGATGGTAGACAACGGAAGTAGTGATGCCTGTGGTTTGGGAGGAATTACCATTTCGCAAACGGCTTTTAATTGTTCGCATATTGGTCCAAATTCGGTGACGATGATCGTTACTGATGTGGCAGGAAATTCGGACAGTTGTGTGGCAACGGTGAATGTTCAACCAGCAGCGATTATTGCTGCGGGACAAACAACAGTCTGTCAAGGAGAAACGGTTACACTTAACGCCAATGCAGGAGACTCTTACCAATGGAAATTGAATGGAGTAAATATCGCAGGGGCTACCAATCAACAATATATTGCTACTACTTCTGGAGATTACACCGTGATTGTTACGAACGCTCTAGGTTGTTCGGGTGAATCTCTTCCAACGACCGTGGTGGTCAACAACAACCCAACAGTAGGGATTACGCCTGCTGGAACTGCATACTTGTGTAATGGTTCTGCTGAACTTACAGCGACAGAATCAGCAATTTACCAATGGCAGTTGAACGGAACGGATATTCCGAATGCAACACAGCAGATTTACAATGCAAGTGTGGCAGGGAATTATTCAGTTCAAGTAATTGATTTGTTTGGATGTTCTGCATCTTCAAATGTCGTTACTGTTAGTTCAGGTGCTCCGGTAATCGGAATCAATCATGCTGGAACGGCTGTTGCGAATGGTGATAACACACCAAGTGCAGCGGAAGGAACAGATTACGGTCAGGTAACTCCGAATACTCCTTACACGCAAACATTTACAATTTCGAATTCTGGAAATGTAGACCTATCTGTTTCAGATATCTATGTGGATGGATTGAATGCTAGTGAATTTGCTATTTCAGCTTCAAGTGCACCGTTCTCAGTAGGAGCAGGTCAATCAGCGACTTTCGATGTGATTTTCAACGGTTCTCAATTGCAGAGCTATTTTGCACAAGTACATGTTGTGAGTAACGATTGTAACAACGGTTCTTATGTTTTCGATGTGCAAGCGGAAATCGTTTGTTCACCAGTTGTAATTACAAGCAATGTTACGACGGAAAATTATTCAGCAGGACCACAATGTGGAGCTCCAGGAACGTATGCTATTCAAGTCGATGGCTTGCCAGCGCCTTCAGTTAGCTATGTATTTACAGGTGCAACTACTGGAAGTGGAGCAGGAGATGGTTCAGGTTCAATCTTCAATGTAGGAACAACACAAGTGACGGTTACTGGATCAAATGCATGTAATTCTGAAAGCATTTCTTTTGATGTAGTTGTAACAGATGATACAGCACCAACTGTTGCTGTTCAAGGTTTGACATTGAGCTTGGATGCCAATGGTCAGGCTTCCATTTCAGCATCACAAGTAGACAATGGTTCCTTTGACAACTGTGGTGTAGCAAGCATTTCTGTGTCACCAGCCACATTCGATTGTAATGATTTAGGTCAAGGAGGAACAGTAACAGTTTCTTCTGATGCAAGCTGGAAAAAGTCAACTTTTGAAACTCCATCACCATGGGGAACGTTGCCAATGCCTTCTATCCAAGGATCATTGCCAGCTGCAAGCACATACACCAATTCAGTATCCAATGTTTGGCCGTACAACGGATCTTTGGTTTTCGCACCAGCGATTCCAAATGCACTTCCAATCTTTGCGAATGGTGGATGGCAGTTCTTCCGCAACACGTTTGCCTTGAACGGATCGCCAAACAGCATGCGTATTCGTTTGAATGTGGACAACTTGGCTGAGGTATTTATCAATGGTCAAAAAGTAGTTTACGAAAACAACTATAACAACTCTGCAAACTTCAATGGTGGTGCATACCACGATATCTTGATTGATGAAAACGGAGTTCAAAACGGATACCAAGGTGGTGATGTTTATGATGTGGTGAGTGTAGCGAATATAGCTGGCTTGTTGCAACAAGGAACAAATGAAATCGTGGTAGCAGTTGCGAATGCAAACGGAACAGATCAAGGTGGACTTCAATTCCGCATGGATATGGAGTACACAAGTGGTGTTCCAGTAACAGTAACTGTAACGGATAATTCAGGAAACAGCTCAACTGCAACGGCAATCGTTTCGGTAGTAGATGATCAAGCTCCAGTATTGTCTTGTCCATCGGATATCAATGTTTCTACGGATCCAGGTGCTTGTTCAGCAGTTGTAAATTACAATGTTGGTGCAACGGATAATTGTGGAGTTACAGTTACGTACTCTCACGCTTCTGGTTCTGCATTCCCAACAGGAACGACAGTTGTAACAGCTACAGCAGTTGATCCTTCTGGAAATACGTCAACGTGTAGTTTCAATGTAACTGTATCGGATACAGAGGCACCAACTGTTGTTTGCCCAGGCAATCAAACTATTGATTTGGATGCAAACTGTTCTGCAGTACTTCCAGATTATACTTCGTTGATCGTTGCAACAGACAATTGTTCTTCCAATATTTCAATTTCTCAGTCTCCAGCAGCAGGTTCGTTCTCCTACGAAGCGGGTAATATTACGGTCAACTTCCTAATTGTGGATGAAGCAGGAAATGTTTCAACTTGTTCATTGGTTGTGGAGAAAAACGATGTGACAGCTCCATTAATGAACTGTCCTTCTCCAATCGCGGTGAACAATGAGCCAGGTGCTTGTGGTGCAACGGTTACTTTTGCTACTCCTTCAGCTACAGATAATTGTAGCTCTGGAAGTAACTCAGGAACCAATACCTTGGTATATGGTCAAAGTACTTATGATTACGACAACAACATCATGGAGCCTCAATACTCACCAGGTTTGCCTATTACATTCCTGCCAACGCATGGAAATAAAATGGCGGTGTTCTTGCAACGTTGTTCGAGCCAGCATTATCTCTACCAAAACGTAACAGTTCCTACAACAGGAAATCAAACTTTGGAATTGGATATGGCTTACAACAATCATTACTCAGGTGGATTTAGCAATAACCAATTTGTTGCAATTGAATTGAGAGATCCGTACACAGGAGCCTTGATCAATACATTGTTTAAAACAGTTCCAGGTTCGCCGCAGTCAACTCCAATGACACATTATAGCTTCAATATTGGAGCTCATGCTGGTCAATTGGTTCAATTGCGTGTAATCAATGCAACAGTGAATAATTTCTACTTCGATGTCCTTTTGGATAACGTTACTTTGCCAAATTCAAACTTGGTGAACGGTAGCTTCGAAACGGGAGATTACACGGGATGGGTTGCACACAGTATCAATGGAAGCTGTGGTACATTCGGTATCGGAGAAGGTCCAGGATTGACCGTGAATCAAATCGCAGGTTTGGCTTCAGGATCTACTTTCCCAGTAGGAACTACAACCAATACTTTCGAAGTAGTTGATGCGGCTGGAAATGCAACAACTTGTTCATTTGACGTAACGGTGAATGATGTGGAGAACCCAACTTTGGCTTGTCCTTCTAACATTCAGTCGCTTGCAACAAGTGCAGCAGGGGCGGTTGTGAATTACAATGCGCCAGTGGCAAACGACAACTGTGGAATTGCATCTACAACAATGATTGCAGGTGTAGCGAGTGGAGGTACTTTCCCAATCGGTGTGACAACGGTAACGTATGAAACAACTGATTTGAGTGGAAATACAGCTACTTGTAGCTTCGATGTTGAAATTCTAGGATTGCCTCCAGTAGCAGAATGTCCAGGTAACATTACACAAACAGCTGACGCTGGTCAATGTGGAGCAGTGGTGACATTTGCAGCGGTTGACAATACAGGAATTCCTGCGTCAACAATGACATACTCTCACGCTCCAGGATCATTCTTCCCTGTCGGAACGACAACAGTAACGGCTACGGCAACAAATGCAGTAGGTTCTTCATCTTGTACGTTCGATGTAACCGTTACAGATGACGAATCACCAGTATTGACTGTCCCTGCAAATATTGCTGTATCGAATGATGCAGGAGTTTGTGGAGCAGCTGTATCATTTGTAGCATCTGCAACTGATAACTGTGGTGTGAATATCGCATACTCTCATGTTAGTGGAGATGTTTATCCAGTTGGAACTACAACGGTGACAGTTACAGCGACGGATATCCACGGTAACGTAACGTCAGGATCATTTGATATTACGGTTTCGGATGACGAAGATCCAGTGTTGACAATTCCAGCAGATATTACAGTATCTAACGATGCAGGAGTTTGTGGAGCAGCTGTTTCTTATACGGCTTCAGCTACTGACAACTGTGGTGTAAGTCTATCATACTCTCACAACAGCGGAGATTTCTTCCCAGTGGGAACAACGACTGTAACCGTTACAGCGACAGATATTCATGGAAATGCAGTATCTAACAGCTTCGATGTTACCGTAAACGACACGGAATTGCCAGTGGTAGTTACGCAAGACTTTACAGTGACTTTAGCGAATGCAACAGCAAGTGTATCTACAGCTGATATCGACGCAGGTTCAACGGATAACTGTGGAATCTTGAACATGTCTGTTTCTCCGAATACTTGGGGATGTGGAGACATTGGTGACCATACGGTGACTCTTTCTGTGAAAGATATCCACGGTAACATCAATACATCTACAGCTACAGTTCATGTCTTGGGTGATGTTCCATCTTGTAGCATCGTTTCGATTCCATCTAACAACACCTTCACAGGTGGGGATCCAAACGTTCTTTACTTAGGATACGGAGCTCAGTCCACAACCTTGAGTGCAACAGCAACAGGAGGTTCTGGATTTACATACAGCTGGTCTGGTCAGAACTTGAGTTCAACGACAAGTGCTAACCCTGTATTTACGCCAACATCTGATGGAAATTATTCTTTCACATGTACGGTTACAAATAGCAACGGTTGTACATCAACTTGTGAAATCAGTATCTGTGTATTCGACATTCGTGTACCGAAGAAAAACAACAAGGTATATGTTTGTAAAGTTCCACCAGGGAACCCGAGCAACACGCATACCATCCAAGTTAGTGTAAACGCGGTTGCGGCACACTTGAACACTGGAAGTTACCTTGGTGATTGTAGCATGGGATCTTGTTCTTCATTGTCACAAAAAGTGATCAACGGAGAAATCGCTCGCTCTGAAAATGAGTGGTCGAGAGAGGTCTTGGTTTACCCGAACCCGAATGATGGAAACTTCAATGTTTACGTAAGCACAGACAGCGATGAAGCAATTCAAATTGAAGTTATGGATATGACTGGTAAGATCATCCAAAACTCATCTGCAGAGCCAAACTTGGTGAAAGAGATGTTCATGGATGTGACACCTGGTGTTTACATGATTAAAGTGACACAAGGAGAATATGTTCAAAATATCCGCCTAGTCAAAAACTAACGTTCAATCGTTCTTTCTTCAAACCAAAGGCCGTTTCTCGATTCGTCGAGAGCGGCCTTTTTCATTTCTTGGTAAAGAGTATAAGTAACAGTTTTACGAGTGTGGAGTCAGGACTCATATGTAAAACAATTAACTTTAAGATTTTACGTTGATGTATTACGTGTTGAAACTCTATATTTTTTTCTTTCTTTTTTCTTTTGAAGTATGTATTGTGTTTGGACAAGCCAATGTTTCTGATACAGTATTGAGTATAGTGACAGAAAAAATGTATGAGAAAGGCTTGCTTCAAAAACAATACAGTGGTTTGAATGTGAAAATATATGAAAGGACGAACATTGTATTAGATTCACTTTTGGAAATCAACGCGATATCGGAAGAAGAACGAGAAGTTTTTAATTTTCTTTTGATAAAAAGGCCTACACCAATTCACTATAGAATTAACCATACAAATGTTGATTTCATTAGTCTTGAGGAAGAGTTGGATTTTTCAGATTCAACGATATATTATTCTGAGGAATTCATTTTTGAAAAGGAGGGTGAGCTAGATCATTTTATTATCAATGATATTCAAAATTTCGTTCGCACAACAGAGGAAGCAAATACTAGAGTGTTCGAAGATTCAAATTATGTGTTCATTGTAAAACTAGAACCTCAGCCATATTTTGTTCAATTAGGTTGTATTGTTCCAGTACCACAAGAGAAAATTAATCTTCTTGAAAAAACGAAAGAAAATGCCAAACTCGAAGGTTTGGTTAAAGACAAAACATATCTTCTGTATACCTATGTTAATCTCCAAAATGGTGATATAAAACTAGTTTTTGGAAAACCAATATTTGCAGTGCGAGAAGTGATTCAATTATCAGGCCCGTAGCGGAAAAGGCTGTGCCAAAAGAATATTAAATCTTCCTTATCTCAAGAAATTGAATTAATCATCCAAACTTTACAATCTGCTAATCTGCAATCTGTAATTTGAAATCATCTACGTTCCAACACCTCATACGCCTTCTGAATCTCGACAAAACGGGTTTCGGCGATTTTTTGTTGATCTAAACCTTGGGTGGCAAAGCGATCGGGATGATGCAGTTTTACCAGTGATCGGTAGGCCTTTTTTATTTCATCCATAGATGCATGTTCGGAAACGCCAAGAACTTTGCAAGCAAGTTGAATGACCGAAACACGAGGTTTAGAATTCTCAGCTCTCTGCTCACGTTCTCTCTGCTGTCGTTGATTGTACATCGAAATGATGCTTTCGAAATCCTTGGGAGATAGCTCCAAAAGTTCATTCATGTCTCGTAATAGGTCGATTTCCTTTCGATTTAACGAACCGTCTACTGTGGCAATTCCTGCGAGAAAGTATAGAATTTGCAATCGATCTTCTCGATGAGGTAGTCGCTTGCGCAACCACTTCGAAAGGTCTTTTATGTAAATCGGATTTTTTAACGAGGCGATGAAGGAATCGCCAAAATTGTAATGAGACCTCGGAAAATGCTTCGCAAAATAATTGTTTAGATAGCGCAATTTTTCATTGTAATCAGTGCGGTCCTTGCGAATCATAAGTGCACTTAAACTGATATATGCCTCCAAAAGACGATCCTTTGAACCGATGTCTTGATGGTAAAAATGAGACTCCTCATTTTCAAAGAAACCGTCGTACCACAAATTTCCATACTTACGATTAATCATGATTTTGTAACCATAATAGGCGAGAACCATGCAAATGAGAAAGGTGATGAACATTGTAAGCTTCGAATGAGTTTATAAGTTTAAGTTCTTCTTTTATCAGCGCCTACAAAACTAGAAAAAGACTTCGGATAAAAATTATCTTTGATTCCATGGAAAACGCTTGGGAATTCATCCTCATTGGAGCTGCTATTGGATTGTTTATTGGATATTACCGCAGACGAGTAATCAATAAGGGATATAAGAATGAACCCGATCGACCCTTTCCTAGTTTGTGGCGTCAAATACTTGCGGAACGTGTACAGTTTTACCAGAAACTCTCCGGGAGTGACCAAAAGGAGTTCGAACGAAAGGCGCATATTTTTCTCTTGAATGTTCCCATTATCGGCAAAGGAACCGAAGTGACACATGAGGACAAAATTTTGATTGCAGCAGGAGCAGTCATTCCAATTTTTCGTATGTCTAGATGGCATTATAGCAACTTGGAGGAAATTCAATTGTTTCCCGACCAATTCAACATTCCAAACACGGATAAAATGGCCAACGGACTTGTCGGATGGGGAGCAATGGAAGGGAAAATGATGCTCTCAAAAAAGGCTGTTCATCTCGGGTTTGCGGACAATGAAGACAATCTCAATGTGGTGATTCATGAATTCGTTCATATCCTCGATAAACAAGATGGGAAGATGGATGGAATTATAGGAAAAGTCATGGACGAAGTGGACGTTACTCCGTGGGTGCATATTATTGAAAAAAAGAAAAAGCAAATCATGGAAGGTGAGTCATCCATTAGAAGCTATGGTACTTCGAATAACGCAGAGTTTCTCGCGGTTGTCAGTGAGTTTTACTTCGAGAGTCCCGAGAGGATGAAAACGGAACACCCTGCCTTGTTCAATGCTTTGGACAGTTTCTACAACGAAAAACCAAAGCGCAATGTGTTTAGTAGTCGCGACCGAAGAAACGTTGGGAGCTACAAAAAAGAGTATTGACGCCTCCATTTATTGTACATATATTTGTACATATAATTGTACAAGATGTTAACAACAACCATTTCAGATTTCCGAAAAGACATTAAATCTTATTTTGATAGAGTGACCAAAAATTTTGAAACACTCATTATCAATAGGGGAAAGGACAATGGGGTGGTAATCATGTCATTAGCTGAATACAATTCATTGACAGCCACACAACACGAACTATCTTCCAAAGTCAATGAAGTTCGTCTAGACGCTGCTATAGAAAAGTTCAAAAAAGGAAACGCTACGGAAAGAAAGCTGCTTGACGAATGAAGTATATATTCGTAGATGAGTCATGGGAAGATTATCTCTATTGGCAAAAAGTAGACAAAACCAAAGTAAGGCGCATCAATGATTTGCTAAAATCTATTGCTCGTACTCCCTTTGAAGGAATCGGAAAGCCAGAACCTCTGAAGTTCAAATATGCTGGATTTTGGTCGAGAAGAATAGATGAGGAACATCGTCTGATTTATCGCGTTCAGGAGGATGAAATTTGGGTTGCCAAATGTCGGTATCACTACGATTGAGTTTGCCCGTTCCCTTTTTAAATTATGATACCAAATGGTAAAAGTTTGCTTGGTGACTTCAAGTTGAAGTCTCTGTTTGTTTCGTCTTTGTTTCTTCTAGGAGCTGTTGAAAAATGAACTTGTATTCTTCAATTTTGGAAGGAGGAATTTTTTGATAACCCAGAAAAACAATCAAATAACAAATAATTGGAAACAATATTATACTCCAATCTTTAGACGAAAAAGCCATTGGAACTCCTATGCCTGTGCTTATGATGAGCATTCCGACTAGAATGAATCTTGATAAATCAGATAAATGAATTTCGATTTTTAACTGCTTTTTACCGTTCTCACTATTCTCGATAATACCAACAGCTTCGGGTTGAATAAACCCATCCTTTACGAGCGTATTTCCCTGACGAGAAATTCTGATTCCACCACCATATTCTGTATCGATGTAGTAGTTCTTTTTTTGCTTAAACCCTAATAGGTTTGGGATATCCCAACTGTAATTTCGACCACAAAATTGACGAAGAGTTTCGTTGTTTATCCCATCCTCAGTTTCGCAATAAACGGTAGACTTTTTAAACATCTTTTAAAAGTATATATTGCTGATGTATTCACTTTTCTGTTGCTGAACAAAGGAAAGTCTTTTCGTTTACAATTTCCTCTTCCCAACTCCTTCAACGGTCATAATGACTGGTTTGATCAAACCATTTTCGTCGAAATACATGCGGTCGATGCAGGTTTCTCTTTCGTAGGGAACGTCCGTGTCAAGTGGTCTGCGGTGATAAACGATGTAGTATTCATCCGTGTTTGGAACGTGCATCACACTGTGGTGACCAGCTCCTCGAGCAATTTTGGGGTTTTGTTCCAAAACCTTACCAATTCGTTTGAAGGGGCCCGTTGGCGAATCTCCAATAGCATAAGCAACGCAGTAATTCGGTCCCATCCATCCATTTTCTGACCACATGAAATAGTATTTCCCATTGCGTTTAAAAACAAACGGTCCTTCCACGTAATTCTCTGGCGTGATTTCCTTGAAGGTAGTTCCATCCGTGTGTTGTCCCAAGCTCTTCATGTCGTCGTTTAACTTCACCACATTGCAATGTCTCCAACCTCCGTAGTACATGTAGATTTGTCCGTCGTCGTCTTTAAAAACAAATTGATCGATGGGTTGAGCTCCATTGTGAAAACTATTAATCAATGGTTTTCCGATGGCATCCTTGAAAGGACCTGAAGGTTTCTTTGCTACAGCTACACCGATACCTCCATCCTCATTATCACTTTGAATATCGTTGGCTGAAAAGAAGAAGTAGTAAAGTCCTTTGTGTTCGATAATTGAAGGTGCCCACATGGAATAACCAGCCCAAGGAATGCTTTCCACTTTCAAGACCTTTTCATGCTTGGTCCAATTCACCAAATCTTTCGAAGAAAAAGCATCGAAATAGGTTTGCGTTAAATAATTGGGGTTGATAGAGTTCTTTCGAATCTCTTTCTGACGATCGGATAGTTGGGTGGTATCAATTTCAAATCGATACTCTGAGGTGGTTGGGTAAATCCAATATTCTTTTCCAAAAATGATTCCTTCAGGGTCGGCATACCATCCCGGAAAGACAGGGTTCCCTGCTTGAAGTTGTTTGTTCTTAAATTCCGTTTCCTCATTCGTTGGAAGAAGATCTTTCCAGCCGATCAAGGCGATGATTCCTAATCCTGCAAACCACTTGTATGTACCCATTGTCAATGTTTTCTTCCATCTAAAATACATTTGAAGCATCATTAAACAACTACCGTTTATCCCCTGTGATAAATTAAGTACTTGATAATAAATTGATTGAGTGTTTTTCTTGTTGTAAATGTCTCACAACTGTCTCGACCTGTCTCAAGCTATTTGTCGAAAAGTAAGGTTAATTCTTGCCTCTTCAATTCGCCTCATGGCCGGAAGCGTATGTTGCCAATGATCTTGTATAATTCCCTTCATGGTAAGAAGAGAACCGTGTGCCAATGGGATTTCTAGTTTTTTCTTTTCGTCTAAATGTTTGAAACAGAATTTTCTTTTCGCACCCAAACTTACCGAAGCAATGGTGCCGTGCTTGATCAAATCTTTTTCATTATCGCGGTGCCATCCCATGGCCTCCTTGCCGTCGTGGTATAGGTTGAGCAAACAAGCATTGAACTTTTCGCCGCATTGGTCTTCAACTTTTATTTTGACTTCGTTCAACAGGGGAGTCCAAGGCAAACTTTGCTTTTGAAAACCTGCGTAAGTGTAGGATAATCCTTCATCTCCAAACCAAGCGACCATGCGTTTGGTGGTAATGATTTTACCGAAAATTTTTACCTGATCTGCTTGCCACGGGATGTCTTTGATCAATTGGGCAAACCAAGCATCTGCTTGTGGTTCGGAAATAAAATGTTCGGTGTAATAAAGTTCACCGTCGTAAGGAAGTAAATTCTGTTGGCGAAGCTCTTGATCAAATAACATGGGAAGCAGTATGAAGTGAAAGTCGTTCCAAGTTGAGCAAGGCATTTTTTCGTTCGAGGCCCCAACGAAAGCCGGCTAGTTTTCCTGAACTTTGGATAACTCGATGGCAAGGAATTAAATAGGCAATCGGGTTGGCACCTATGGCTGTACCAACGGCTCGAACGGCTTTTTTGTCGCCTAGCTCTAGTGCAAGTTGCTTGTAACTTCTTTTTTCGCCCGAAGGTATGGATGTTAGTTTTTGCCAAACGCGCAACTGAAAATCGGTGCCCAAAGGGAGAAGTTTTAAACCTTTATGTGAAAAGAGTTTGCTTTTCAATTCGGGAGACATTTCCCCTTTTTGGATGTCGTATTTACCATAAAAATCTTGGACATTTCTCAAGGCCGATTCCTCCTCGTTAACGAAATGAAGATAGTGTAAGCCAACCTGGCTATGTACCGCAACAAATACGCCTAAATTGGTTTCCAAGTATGAATAGGTGAAGGTATATTGTGTTGGATTCTCTAGTGGCTAAAGTTGAATTTCTCTGGGTTCATTGGGTTCAAGATTGCCAAACAAATCATACTGCTCTGGATTGTTTTTCGGTACCTGGTGCTCGTGTGTCCATGTTTTGTGCAGCTCCTCGAGAGAAAAATCAAAGTAAGTCTGCCATATTTCTTTCTCGCGTTCCGAGAATGTTCTCTGTAATAAATTTTTGTCCGTAAGGATGGACTGAAATACACGGGCTTCCTTTTCGGTAACTTCTTTCCAAATCATAATTTCGCAATAAGAATGGTGGCTTCGTGTTCCACCGGAAAGTTAACAGAATTGGCGATGAAACAGTTCAAATGTGCCTTGTGATGTAAATCGAGTGCCTTTTGAACCATGCTTTCCTGCTGCACCGTAACCTTGGGTTTGAGCAAAACACGTTTGAAAAATCCACCCATTTCTCTCTTTTCTACCATCATACCTTCTGCCTCGTCACAATAATCAGTCACCACTACTCCCTCTACGGCGCACAGATGCAGGTACCACAACATGTGACAAGACGACAAAGAAGCCACGAGTAACTCTTCTGGGTTGTGCTTGCCTTTGTTTCCTCTGAAGGCATGATCAGCCGAACCAGCGAGGATTGGTTTGCCAGGTATTTGAAAATCGTGATCGCGATCGTAGGAGGTATAACTTTCGGTGCCGGTGCCCGTGTTTCCCGTCCAAATCGTTTTCACTTGATACGTATGTGTTTTGGGGTGTAATTCCATGGGTTTGAATGCGCTTGACATAGAGAGGAGGCTGAATTGATTTTCGGGTATAATTTCCCCTTTTTTTGGCAGTCCAACAAATGTATTATCAGGTTTTTAACTCAAGATTGGTAAAACTCAATGGGTAGTCCATCAGGGTCCGAAACAAAGAAAAAGGTCTTGCCTGTATATTCGTCTCTTCGTATTGCTTCTGCTGGATAGTTGTGCTTAAGAAAATGAGCTCTTGTAGCTTCAACGTCATCCGTGGTAAATGCTAGATGCCTAAGTCCAAGTGCTTCTGGTCGACTCGGTCGAGCAGGGGAGTCAGGAAAGGTAAATAGTTCCAAAATATAGTGACCATTCATACTCAAATCCACTTTGTACGACCTTCTTTCTTCGCGGAAAACTTTTCGTTCCATTTTTAAACCTAACAAGTCGACATAAAAACGCAGTGAAGTTTCCAGATCGCTACAGATTAGGGCAATGTGGTGTATTCCTTTAAGCTCCATATTCGTCGGGTTCTATGTGAATGTGCACGTGTTGAATGTGAGGAAAAACACGTTTCAAATGGTCTTGTAAATTGTGTGCAAGTGAATGTCCTTCTGTGACCGTTATTTGTCCGTCCACCATAGCGTGCAAATCAATGTGATAGCGCATACCCACCTTTCTTACAAAGCACTTTTCGGTCCCTTTGATGCCTTTTACTTTTAAGGATTCTGTGCGCAAATCTTCGATCAAATCATCGTACATGTGTTCGTCCATAATTTCGCCCAAAGCCGGTCGGAATATTTTGTAGGAATTGTAAAGAATAACCCCACTTGCCAAAAGAGCAGCAAGGTCGTCTGCAAAGGCATATTCTGGACCAAAAACCTGAATAACCCCTATACCAACGAAGGCAAAAATGCTCGTAATGGCGTCGCTTCTATGATGCCAAGCTTCACCCGACAATGCGGTGCTGTGTGTTTGTCTTGCCTGATAACGCACAAAACGAAAAGACACCTCCTTCCATAAAATAATACCAGCCAGTACCCAGAGTGTCCAAGCTGAAGGCGTTGGATGTTCTTCGTTCATGTTGTGAATACTCTGAACGGCAATGTAACAGGCGGACAAAACCAAGAACAAAACCAACCCAAAAG
>JAOASF010000046.1 GCA_025210175.1 Crocinitomicaceae bacterium
ACAATTATTCAGATTAAACCATTGATGAAACTATTAATAACGGGTTCGAATGGACTGCTTGGTCAAAAGATTGTGAAACTTTGCCTAAAACGAGGGGTGGATTTCATCGCGACCTCCCAGGGTGAGAATAGGAATTCGGCCTGTCCACAAAGTCAGTATCTCTCTCTTGACATCACCAATGAGCAACAGATAAAAGAGGTGTTTTCTACCCAGTTACCAACGCATGTGATACACACAGCCGCTATGACCAATGTTGACCAGTGCGAGAATGAACCGGAAAACTGCCGACTCATTAATGTTCAAGGAACAACGTATCTATTCGAAGCCGCACAGCGCTTGGAGGCTCATTTCGAATTATTGAGCACCGACTTTGTTTTTGATGGCG
The DNA here is from genome assembly GCA_025210175.1 of Crocinitomicaceae bacterium. GTDB lineage: Bacteria > Bacteroidota > Bacteroidia > Flavobacteriales_D > Crocinitomicaceae > UBA2040. The sequence continues at coordinate 386 of JAOASF010000046.1, forward strand.
AAAAAGGAAATTATGTGGAAAGCGATCCTGTCAACCCCTTAAGTATTTACGCTCAGTCCAAGGTAGATGCAGAAAGGATATTGTTGGAGTCGAACTACGCCAATTGGAGCATTGCGAGAACCATTATTGTGTACGGAACTGCAGAGAATTTGTCGCGAACCAACATCGTTCTTTGGGCTCGTGAGGCCTTGAAAAAAGGCAATGATTTGAATATCGTAGACGATCAGTTTCGCTCGCCAACTTGGGCCGAAGACCTAGCATGGGGATGTTTGGAAATCGTTAATCGAAATAAAACCGGGATCTATCATTTATCTGGTCCCAAGACATATAGCATCTTGAATTTGGTGAAGGAGATTGCTAAGTATTACAAGCTTTCCACCGACTTTATTAAACCGGTTTCTTCCACTACCCTCAACCAGGCAGCCAAGCGACCTCCCAAAACGGGCTTCGACCTGTCAAAGGCAAGAAAAGATTTGGCTTACAAGCCAATGGATATTCCTGAGGCCTTAGAAATCTTGGAGGAAGAACTCGCTTAGGCGAAGTCCCGAGCGCAAACTGTAAGTCCTAAAAAATTATTTTATCTTAGCCGCTTAAACACAACGAAACTATGTCACAAACCGATTCTGCAGGCTGGGGGTCAAGAGTAGGATTAATCTTAGCAATGGCAGGTAATGCTGTTGGATTAGGAAATTTCCTTCGTTTTCCAGTACAAGCGGTTCAAAATGGTGGAGGTGCCTTCATCATCCCTTACTTAGTCTGTTTTTTATTAATGGGTATTCCCTTACTCTGGGTGGAGTGGGGCTCTGGAAGATACGGAGGTAACCTTGGAAACCACAGTACGCCTTTCATCTTTGATTCGATGAACAAGCGACGTGTATGGAAATACATTGGTGTATTCGGTATTTTCACTAACATCGGTGTGGCAGCCTACTATTGTTACATTGAGTCATGGACCATGTCGTATGTGTATCACACAGTCATTGGAACCTTCGACGGAATGACACAAGAACAAGTGAGTGGCTTCTTCAACGACTACACCACAGTAGGTGTTTCCACAACAGGAATACCTTATGAATCGGTAATCTTCTACTTGGTTTGTTTAGCTCTTAATACATGGATTCTCTCCAAAGGTCTTGAAGGAGTGGAAAAAGTGGCCAAAATTGGTGTGCCTTTGCTGTTGATGTTTGGTGCATTCTTAGCCGTGAAAAGTTTAACTCTTGGGACTTCCGGAGCATCTCCTGGGGTTCCAGATGCAAATGCCTGGGATGGAATCAACTTCCTGTGGACACCTCAGTTCAGTTCACTGCTCGATATGAAGGTTTGGCTGGCTGCGGCAGGGCAAATTTTCTTTACACTTTCTTTGGGTATGGGAACGATTCACTGTTATGCTTCTTACTTGAAAAAGAAAGACGACGTAGCCTTGAACTCTCTTTCTGCTGGATTTACCAATGAGTTCGTGGAAGTGGTTTTGGGGTCGTTAATTGTTGTTCCAATTGCTGCTGGTTACCTTGGTTTAGATTGGGTTATCAACAATGCTGGATTCGGTATGGCCTTCCAAACTATGCCATTCTTGTTTGAAAAATGGGATTGGATTGGTACTGTTGCAGGTGTATTTTGGTTTGGCCTGTTGTTTTTTGCAGGTATTACTTCTTCCTTGGCAATGGGAACTCCTTGGATGGGCTTCATGCAAGACGAGTTTGGTTGGTCCCGCAAAAAAGGAGCGGTATCTTTTGGGTTAATAACGCTAATCCTAGGTCTTCCAACGGTCTTCTTTTACAAACAAGGAGTTTTTGACGAGTACGATTACTGGGCCGGAACTGTTTCATTGGTAGTCTTTGCTCTTTGTGAAATTATTTTGTTTGCATGGATCTTTGGTGTAAATAGAGGTTGGGATGAAATCAACAAAGGGGCCGACGTACGTTTGCCTTCTATTTACAAACCAATTATAAAATACGTTACTCCAGTCATCTTGTTGATCGTTTTCATTGGTGCATTGATTACGCCAAAAAACAACGATTGGGGCAAGGCCTTTGCAGAAGGTTGGGAACTTGATAATGGAAGTATCCTTGCAAAAATTACCAATAGCGATATCGTTGCTAACAAGGACTTTTTCTCTAAAGTGAAAGAGTTTGATCAGCCGCGTGGAGTGGTGACGAGTATTTCTACTGCAAACGATGGTAGTAAAGTTGTTGAAATTAGCGATACACTTCGCTTTTACACCAACAAACACGGACAGGTGAAGGAAGCGAAAAGTGAAGCATTATTGGCCTCGATGAACAAAGGATACACCTTCTCGGATTCTTTGGCCGTAAGCAAGACCTTTACTTTTGATGCAGATACCAAGGTGGTGGTTAATGTTGGCGATCAATTGAAATTACACGATATCGTGGCCGAAGGTGATTTTGTCAATAAATCCCTTTACATCAGTATAGGACGCTTCTTGTTGTTGGGTCTTTTCTTATTCATCTCAATCCTGGTTTACATTGCTGGGAAGAAAAAAATGGCATAATGAATACTTCAGCACTTATAACTTTATTGATTACTCACGGCATCGTTACCTTTTTTATGGTTAACTTCTTCAGGAAAGTGCTTAAGGCACCCAAAAAACCTGAGCCAGATTCCTACTCGGAAAACGATAATGATTAATTGAATTGGACAAAAAGGACTACTTATCCCGGAAAACTAAAAAAACCGTTTTTCTATGGGCGGCAGTGGTCCTTTTTGTCTGTATAGTACCGAGTATACTTTCAGCTTGGTACGGCGATCCGAGATTGGAATTGACCGAATCGGACCTCGCCGTTCAGGAGGAGTTAAGGTCCATTGACAATAAGTCAACCACTCCCACTGAAAAGTTTCGACAGAAATATCGCCCTCCAACAGGCAAATTTGACCCCAATCAGTATAGCGAAAACGATTGGCAAAAGTTGGGTTTGAGCGAGAAGCAAGCGTCGGTAGTAGTCAAGTTTTGCTCCAAAGGCATCTATAACAACGAAGCACTTAAACGTATCTATGTCCTTCCAGAAGAATTGTTTGAGTTAATCAAGGATTCAACTTTTTACCCTCAGGAGAGGGTTGTTGTTTTTGAACCAACCACTTCGTCCCCGAAAATACCTAAGAATAAAGTCGATCTGAATTCGGCATCGAGGGAGGAGTTAATTGCTCTTCCAGGAATTGGTGAGTATTTTGCCGATCGAATTATTGAACGCCGCAAACAACTGGGGGGCTTTAGTTCGCTTGAACAGTTAAAAGAAATCAAGTATATGGACGACGAGAAAATAGGGCGGTTTTCTGAATTTGTCCTAGTGGATATTGCGAAAATTTCGCCAATCAACTTGAATGAAGCCACCATCCAGCAGTTGAAAAGTCACCCTTATATCAGCAGTAATCTAGCGAATAACCTGGTAAAAATGCGCGAACACAAAAAAGGCTTTAATCGAATAGAAGAAATACAAGAATCCGCATTAATTGATGCAGAATTGTTTCAAAAAATAAAACCCTATATATCTTTGTGACCGCAATGCTTAAGGAGAAAATAAAAAGCATCATTCGTGATGTGCCCAATTTCCCAAAAGAGGGAATACTTTTTAAAGATATAACGCCCATCATGATGGACCCCGCCTTGTCGAAAGAAATGGTGGAGCATTTAAAGGAGGTGTATCAAGACAAAAACATCGATGCTGTTGCAGGTATCGAAAGTCGAGGCTTTTTATTCGGCTACCCTTTGGCCATGGCGCTGAACGTACCCTTTATTTTAATTCGAAAGAAAGGAAAACTTCCCTACCACAAGGTGAGTTACGCTTATGAGTTGGAGTACGGAAGTGCAGAAATTGAAATGCACGAAGATGCTGTGTCAAAAGGACAAAGGGTGTTGATTCACGACGACCTATTGGCTACTGGAGGTTCTGCCGCCGCCGCCGCTTCTTTGATCCAAAAATGTGGAGCAAATGTAGCAGGGTTTAGCTTCTTGGTGGAGTTAGACTTTTTAGAAGGAAGAAACAAATTAAACCACTTTACTGAAGAAGTGAATTCTTTGGTTAACTATTAATTGAGATAGATATGAACTTTGAACAAAACGAAAACCAAAAAATGATTGCGCAAATGGTGCGCGATTTTGCTGAGAAAGAAATACGACCATACTTCATGGACTGGGATGAAACACAAGAATTTCCTGTGCCTGTTTTCAAGAAATTAGGAGAACTTGGCTTGATGGGGGTTTTTATCCCTGAAGAATATGGAGGATCAGGTTTTGGTTACCACGAATACATTACTGTCGTTTCAGAGATTGCTAAAGTTTGTGGTTCTATCGGACTTTCTGTGGCCGCTCACAACTCTTTGTGTACGGGACATATCTATTATCACGGTAGCGAGGAACAAAAGAAAAAATATTTACCCAAGTTGGCTTCTGCTGAATGGATCGGTGCATGGGGCTTGACTGAAACAGGTACAGGTTCAGATGCCGGAGGGATGAATACAACGGCTGTTAAGGAAGGTAACGAATGGGTTTTAAACGGATCTAAGAACTTCATCACCCACGGTAAAAGCGGTGACGTAGCAGTGGTAATTGCACGTACAGGAGAAAAAGGTGATTCGCATGGAATGTCAGCTTTCATCGTTGAGAAAGGAACACCAGGTTTCTCTGCTGGTAAAAAAGAGAACAAATTGGGGATGCGAGCTTCAGAAACGTGTGAGTTGATTTTTGACAATTGCCGAATTCCTGCCGAAAACCTAATTGGTGAAGAAGGAAAAGGATTCATGCAAGCCATGCAAATTTTGGACGGAGGTCGTATCTCGATCGGAGCGTTGGCCTTGGGTATAGCTAAAGGTGCATACGAAGCAGCGATTAAGTACGCGAAAGAAAGAGAGCAGTTTGGACGTCCAATTGCCCAATTCCAAGCAATTGGATTCAAGTTGGCGGATATGGCAACGAAAATTGACGCAGCTGAATTGTTGTTACACCAAAGTGCATACCTGAAAAACAACAAAAAGAATTTGACGAAAGAATCGGCTATTGCGAAATATTATGCTTCAGAAATTGCCTGCGAAGTAGCAAACGATGCGGTGCAAATTTTCGGAGGATACGGTTACACAAAAGACTTCCCTGTAGAGAAGTTTTACCGTGATGCGAAGCTGTGTACAATCGGAGAAGGAACGTCAGAAATTCAAAAATTGGTAATTTCTAGAGAAATCTTGAAATAGCCCTTGGAAATAAATAATTTAGTTTTATCTTTGCCGTCCATTTTAGGAACAACAAGAAATAATACAATAAAGATATGTTAGTAATCCCAGTAAAAGAAGGCGAAAACATTGAGAGAGCCTTGAAGCGTTACAAGAAGAAGTACGATCGTACGGGTGTTATGCGTGAGCTTAGAGGTCGCAAAGAGTTCGTTAAGCCATCTGTAACAAACCGTCAAGACAAAATCAAAGCTGCTTACAAGCAGAGAATGCAAAGTCTTGAAATGTAACATTTGGGATGTTAAAAACGTTAAAGGAGTCAGAGATGACTCCTTTTTTTGTGCTTCTAGATTTTATAAGTTACCTCGAGATCGAAAAACGATACTCGAAGCACACCTGTGTGGCTTATAAGAAAGATCTGGATGGATTTCTTACGTCCATGTTGATAGAGACAATGGAAGACTTGGTTTCTATAAAGCATTCCTCGGTTCGTTCTTGGATGCAGGAATTGAGCGAGGAAGGAAACTCCAACAAAACAATCAATCGAAAAATTTCTGCCCTGCGCAGTTTCTTTAAATGGCTGCGAAAGCAAGGAACGATAGACGGGAATCCTTTGCAAAAAATAAAAGCACCGAAGGTGGAAAAGCGCTTGCCAAACTTTGTTAAAGAAAGTCAGTTGAAGAGAGAGGAGGAAGTGGTGATTTTTGCTGATGATTTTGAGGGTAAAAGGGATCAGCTGATGATCGAAATGTTCTATCAAACGGGTATTCGTCTTTCTGAATTAATAGGTCTCAAAAATGAGGACGTGCAAGCGGAGCACATCAAAGTACTGGGGAAGAGAAACAAAGAACGAATGATTCCCATTTCTCGAGAATTGTTTGAGGCAGTTTGCGCCTATCGTATTGAAAGGGATAAAAAGGTGAAAAACACCCCCGAATTCTTCGTTTTAGAAAGTGGGTTTAAATTATATCCAAAGCTTGTTTATAGAAAAATTAATAACTACCTTGGGAAGGTAACGGATTTGGACAAACGCAGTCCGCATGTACTACGCCACACCTTTGCGACACATATGTTGAACAACGGTGCTGGGTTGGAAACTTTAAAAGAGTTACTCGGGCATGCCAACTTATCTGCAACGCAAGTTTATACCCATAATTCGTTTACGCAATTGTCAAGTATTTATTCACAAGCTCACCCTCGTGGGCGCAAAACAAGTTAGTTATGGATATTCAAGTTCATTCAATTCATTTTACGGCCGACAAAAAATTGTTGAATTTCGTCAACGAAAAAGTCACGAAGCTCGAATTGTTCTTCGATCAGATTATTGCAGGGGAAGTTTTTTTGCGATTGGATAAAAATCAAGAAAAAGAAAACAAGGTCGCAGAAGTGAAATTGCTTATTCCAGGAAAGGAATTGTTTGCTAAAAAACAATGTAAATCCTTTGAAGAAGCAGCGGACTTGGCTGTCGAAGCCTTGAGAAAACAAGTTGGTAAACACAAAGAGAAAAAATAATTTATTTATCTAAATAATTGAAAAGGTGGCACATAGCCACCTTTTTTATTTTAGGGCTAAAAAAAGTTTGATTTTTTTCATCCAAAAGCATTGCGGAAACGAAATTACTGCTTACATTTGCAAACCCAAACGGGAAAACAAGTTCTTTCAATTATTGAAGTAAAAATATCCAACATCATGCCGATGTAGCTCAGTTGGCCAGAGCAGCTGATTTGTAATCAGCTGGTCGGGGGTTCGAATCCCTCCATCGGCTCAAGAAATGATAGTTTGGGGGTGTCGCATAGTGGCTATTGCAGCAGACTGTAAATCTGTCACCGTAAGGTATCGTTGGTTCGAGTCCATCCACCCCCACATCGTTCTTTTAAAATATTTTTAAAAATTTATAAGCGGGAGTAGCTCAGTTGGTAGAGCGTCAGCCTTCCAAGCTGAGGGTCGCGAGTTCGAATCTCGTCTCCCGCTCTTATAAATTTGAACAACAATAATGAAAGGCATTAGCCGGTGTAGCTC
>JAOASF010000047.1 GCA_025210175.1 Crocinitomicaceae bacterium
AAATTGGATAACCGAAATAATGGAAGATTCCAAGGGGAATATTTGGTTTGGAAGAGATGGTTATGGCGCTATTAAATTCGATGGAAAATCTATGACTCATATCACGACCCAAGATGGCCTGAATTCAAACCATGTACAATCGATTGTAGAGGATCAAGACGGGAATATCTGGATAGGAACAAGAGTGGCTGAAAAGGACCATCCCGACCCCAACAAGCGAACTGGAAAGGGTGGTTTAAATAAATTTGATGGCGAAAAATTCCAGCACTTTCCAGATTACATCGGACTGAGTGAAAACGATGTTTATGCCAGCTACAAAGACTGATCCAATAATCTATGGTTCAGTACCATCAGCAATGGCGTTTACAAGTACACAGGTACAACATTCGTGCGTTATTCCGTACCCGTGCCCATTATGGACATCCTGGAAGACAACAAAGGAACCATCTGGCTCGGATGCGCTGGAGGCCTATACAAGATTGACGAAGAGGGAAATGCGATCAACGTGACGATCAGTGGACCTTGGGATTGATACCTTTAACTTTCCCAAAACCCAATAATTCCATGAGTGCGCGTGAATTCAATGCATTTTTAAGAAAAATTCAAACAGACATCCGTAAAACGGATAGTTTGGAATTTAAAGCTCATCGAAATGAAAAGGGGCACGTGTTTGTTTGCAATCAAAAGGCAAATAGAATTCATAAGTGTACTTTAATCGATTTTAAAAACTTTTGTCAAATCGGGTTTTTCAATGCACATCATAATGATGATTTTGAATCATTTCTAAAAAATGAAATTAGCTCAATTAGGTTTGAGGGTAACAAACGAATGCTTTTCAAAGAACCAAGTAAACATCTGGGTGTAGAAAAAGTCCTGACTGCGATAATGCTTTTTTCTGCCTTTATCTTACTCGGAATGGCATTGTTTATGAAACACTTCGAATATTCTGCAACAGGTAACTTTTCATATAGCAAAACAGGTAACCAAATTACTACTCAAAATCTTCAATGGAATCATGTGTTATACCTAAGCTTAGGTCTATTTTTGGTTTTTTTGTTTTTGAAATTCACTCGAGGGTTAAAGCGATGATAAAAGACCAGGTAAAATGAATCGCAAAATGCTTAACATTAGCCCCTCAATTTTGAATGAAAATAAATTCTTCTTTAAATGGGTTTTGCCGCTTGCATTCCCTGTGTTCTTATACTTTACTATAGGGGCTTTTATGGACTCTAACCTTGACAAGGAGGATTTGATTGAGGTAAAAGGTGAAATTTCAAAATTGGAATATTTTGAATCCCTTTCTCGAATTGGAACTAATAAGAACTTGAGAATTCATTTAAAGAATGGTAGTAACTACGAAATAACAAATGAATGGGAATACAAATTTCATGTAATTGAACGAGAAAAAATCAATTCGGTAGCAGTTACATTGTTTCACAGAAATTCGAGACAAACGTGGTGGAGACTGGGTACCAGCAACCAAATTTATCATTTGGAAATTGGTGAAAAGACAATTATTGACATCGAAGAAAGACAATCAAAATCAAAAATTTTGAGCCTCTTTTGTGGATTCATTTCATTCATTCTCTGTGTCGTTATCTTTTCAGTACGGGCCGTGAAGCAATGAATAAAAAGTGGAATCACCTACACATCATGCCCTCCTACTTCATTTAATCTATGATGGAACTTCGATGAAATTAATTTTGATTGATTTAAGGAAGTCAGCTCGAGGTAAGTTTTATACGAAGGTTAGGAAATGAGATGTGTAAAATGAAGTCACCTTTAACTTCTGTTTTTAATAATTTTTTACGTTATCTAGTCCATATAGGAACTCACGGTTCAATTTGAAAACTCTTATAAGAAAATCCTCAACCATTTGTCTAGCGCTGGGGGGATGTATGAAGGTTTGTTTCATATCAATGTTGAAATCGATGTATATGCTGAAAGTTTCAAATCTCATATCCGGTAACCGCACTAGTCGATTTAATAAGTCAGGATTTATTATTGTGTTTGATTGAGCATACCTAACTGGATCATCCTTAATCTGATTTTTAGAAAGCTTAAAAGGATATCCATTTTTTTCATATTGAGAAATTAGAATAGTCGATACTGAATCAAGAATCGTTTGATTTTGCGTATGAATTGAATCAATTTCAAACTTAGTAAAATAAGGCCCAAAACGAAATAAAATAATCAAGGTGTCATTATTTTTTATGTTCCTTTTATCGAGGTTTACGGCTCCTAGTGCGGGGTGCAATTCAAATTTTCCAATAAAAATGACTTTTAATACTGAGTCCTGGTTTTCAAAATCTCCTTTGTAACCATTCTCATTTAAAACCCAAGTATTCATTTCAACCCCTTTAGTGAATTCATTCAAATCAACTTGGGCGTGAATTGAAAACGGAAAAAAAATAAATAGAAAGTACTTTTTCATTTAAAATGCGGTGTAATGCCATTTTTTTTTGGGGGATACACTATAAATCATATTGCTCACAGTGCTCCATCACCATTTCTTACTTTTCAATCAGCGTTGTAAAATTCTCAAGGTTGATATCAAGTAATTTATCGTTGCAATTTTTCTTTAGTTTGCCCAATAGGTATGGCCCAGTTTCTTCATCGTATCCAAGTCGGATAAATGTGTAACAGTCATTTTTTTGATACTCTACAAATTCAGTCACTAAATACGCATTTCCTGATTTCATACTTATGTCAGATTCTGCACCAAAAAAGAAGCCTGAATTTAAATCAGCTTGACCGCTTTGAGAATGTCTGGCCTTTCCGAATTCAACCATTTCAATTTTATAATCAAGTGTCGTATAATTTTTCCGTTCAATTGTCAAGGCTATTTCCAGGTCATCTTTACGACCGGTTAGAACCATATATTTGCCAATGCTTGGACATCCTGGGAAATATGAAGTATCCGAGTCGTTAATTATTATCAAGCTGTCCTTAAGCTCAATCTTCTTAAAACCTAATTTTTTCAATCCCTGAATGAATTTTTCAGAATAATCAGCTTTGTTTTTTACAATAATTTCAGTTTGAACCTTTTTATTAGGCCAACTATAATTCTTATCATTTAGAGTGTCACGCGTATTTGAAACATTTGTTTTCATCGAAACAGAATCAACCTGAAAGAATATCGACTGATTTCTGTAGACCAAAAAAATTACGCTTAAAAAAACGGCAATGAAGTTTATTGTTGTTGTCATTTTTTTTGGCTCTCAATAATCACCACTCTCTTCCCCTCCTACTCCTTCACAACCGTACAACGATATACAATATTAGTACCATTCGATATTTCGAGGAGGTAGGTTCCTGTTGGTAGAAATTGAATGTTGATCGGCTCATTGTTTAGCTCTCTACGAACTAATTCCTTGCCCAGCAAATCGGTAATTTTGAATTGATACGCATCTTGGATGTGGGCCTGGATGAATAACTCATCGTCTGCTGGTATGGGAAAGATTTTGAACTCACTTTTCAATTCTTCAAGACCGATGGTAGCAACTTCCACACAAGCTGAGGTATCGGCACAATCAGAATTGTCTACAATTACAGCATAGGAACCATTTTGCGTAGGCGTGAATGTTTGCCCTGTTTCACCTGCCAAAGGAGCGTAGGAATTGTTGCAATCAACCCATTGATACGTCACACCAGAAGCGTCCGCAGTATATGATCCATCTCCGTTGTCGGTTACAGTATTCAGCACCGCGTTAATGGTCAAATCAAGAGTAATGATAGAATCGCACCCCACTGAATTGGTCAAAACATGGGTTGGTGTATTGGTTGTGCTGGAATAAGTATTCCCGTCCATCCATGTGATTGGAACACATGACTCGATGACATCTGTTGACGAGCTAGAATACTTGATCGTTATGTTCAAGGTATAATCATACGGACATCCCTGGGAGTTCGTCAAGGTTTCTGTGGCCGTTGTAGTGGTCGTGTACGTTTGACCATTAATCGACCAAGTGTACGAATCACAGGCCGTTACACTCGCGTTGATATCATTGGGAGAACTGATGGTTAAATTCAGATAGACAATTGAATCACAACCATTTGCACTTCCATTTGGTATAACGTGAGAATAGGTTCCCGACGTTGTATAGGTCATTCCATTTTCAGACCACGTATAAGAATCACACCCCACATCAGAAACAGTAGAAGATCCTCCTCCAATTACTCCGGTCACAAAATTGGAACTCGACCCTGAAAGAGCAAGCCCACTCAAGGTGGCATTGATGTTACCTGCCCCGTCAATTAAAGTGGTTGTCCCTGCGTTGTTTCCTCCAGCCACACCTTGATTAAACTTGTAAAGTAACTTGAGACCCGGACTCGATCCATTGATCCCACAACCATTGTACATGTCTGACACCTCCAAAGCCGAGAGTGCCGTATTCCACAGAGAAACCTCATCTAACTTTCCATCCAAGTAAAAGTTTGTAGAAAAAGGAAGTGGACCAATATTAAAGGCTTGCGTGGTGTTGGTAATCGTTCCCATAGCCGCAATAGAAGACTGAAAAACTCCATTGTGATACAGGGAAAGCGTTACTCCATCGTAGATCAATGCAAAGTGATTCCAAGCATTCAAGTTCAATCCGCTATACGAAATATCGTAGCTGGTTCCTGCACTGTTGCGATAACGGGCTTCTACCGCTGTGGAATTCAATTGCAAAAGATAAAAGTCGGCATTGGCGTCGTTACGAAATCCTGCAAACCCATCAAAATTGGGCCAACCTGCCGCGCTGTTGGTCGGATAAACCCACATGGTCATACTCATGGCATTGGAATTCGCAATCAAAGCCGAAGCATTCGATGCGGATGCATAGTCGTCTACATCGTCAAAATCAAGTGCATTTTGTTGAGCAATCGAAACGAATGAACTAAAAAATAAGATGGCTGCGAGTGTAGTTTTCTTCCAAGTCATGAGCGAGTAATTTACTATTGTGTTCAATAAAATTAAGTTTTTTCTGCTTGCATAAGTCGCAACCGCCCCAAATGTTGGCACTAGGTTCCTTTCAATTGGTTCAGATCTCCACACGAGTATATCAACCCTTCGCGAATGGAATTGAATGGAGTTGAATATTGGGTTGGAATTGGTCCCCTATAGAGGGCAATGTTTCTGAAAGACGTAAGGCGAAACAAAGAAGGTCTTCATCTACCTTGATTGAAGGTTTCGTTTTGTATCCAAACTATATTAAAAGTAATGTCATCCTTAACTTCGCCCTCTTTTTCAAACAACAACCAGCTACATATCAAGCATTTAACTCTAAATTAAAAAATACTGGTACAAAAGCGACCATTCGGAAAAATGGAGAAAATAAGTCCTTAAAAACTCATTATCTCAATTCTCCTTTCCAGATAAACAAATGAATTAATCTCCTACTCTGATCCATTTGAAGTCAAACCAAAAAACTGCTTTTTCCAGCAATTCAAAAGCTTCCACTTTCCCTCACTTTCCAAATAAAAGAGGGCATAAACCAGAAAAAACTCCACGTAAACCACCCAGTGGTAATTGAAGTCATGTTCTCCATAAGCTGAGTAAGTAAAGAAAATGAGAAAAGTCCACAGCAATGGATAGAGTTTTTGAGACAAAATGCCCAGGGCTAATAGAACGACCAGGTACCAGGGATGCAATACGGGAGTGAAGGAAAAATAGACGAAATAAAGCAGCAATAACTTTTGGGCAATGTCTTTTTTTGTCTGAACGCAGATGAAAACAAAAAGCAAAATGGTTAGAAAGGGAAAAACTAAACTTATATAGGCCGCCCAGTCCATGGCAAAGAGTTCTTTTCCGATCATCCGCAAGAAATAATACGGACCGGCATTGAAATCGAACCAGGCAAAATAAAGCCCAAAACTCTGTTTGAAATTCCAAAAGGTTTCGCTGTCGAGAATGGTGCAAAAAAGCAAAAAGGTGAAACTCAGTGTGGTGAGACAAAAAATCAGCAAAGACCGAATAGTCGTACGGTTAAAGGCGGCACCGAGGACAAATAGCGGATTGAGTTTGGTGTGAATTGCCAAGGCCAAGATGGAGCCAGCCGCCAACATTCTTCTTCTTTCCAGTAAAAAAAGGGACAACAAAACGAAGGTAGTTGCCATTCCGTCGAAATGTAGGTTGCCCATTATTTCAATAATCACCAAGGGATTCAACCAGTAAAGTACAACCAATCCAGCCGACATATTTCGTTGAAGCAAAAGAACTCTCAACACAAAGAAACCGATCACCTCGGCCAGCAAGAGAAAAAAGCGAATAAAGTGAAGATTGCCCTTATTGGCACTCCCCAACTGACTGGAAAGGTAAAAAACCGCTTGATTCATCGCCGGATAAATGGAATAATACCCCGAAGAATTCATTTGGGCAATGGTAGAATCAGGACCTACTACCCTACTCTCCAGTAAGGATTTATACTTCTCTCTTTTTGCTGAGTCTTGCTCAAAAAAAGTTTCGTATGCCTGAGGAGTAAAGGTGAAGGCCGAAATTCCATCTTTTTGTAACTCACCGTCCCAGGTAAAGCGGAAGTAATCATCCGACAAATGAGGTGCCTCCCCAAAAAACGCCAATCGAAACAAGAGTCCGCATACAAAAAGCAAGTACCATTTGGCCTGCAAACGGAAGTGGTAAGCAAGAGCAAAAAATAAAACAAACAAGCCTGAATAAACCGTAAATAAAGGAAGATGGTTACTGCGACCAAGAGTAGAAATGTATCCATACCCCCCTAATGATAGGACCAGTGCCAACCAAAGCCCGTACTTTTTTAGGAACTCCAACGGAAGGTGTTTTTTTTAAAGAACAAGGAAAGTGAAAAGCCAATCAATATGATGCCGCCATAGAGGATGGAAATCAAATTGAATTGGTAGGCCCCTGAAACGACCCAAAAGATTCCATAGAGTAAGCAAGGCAATTCCAAAGCGTATATTTTGTATTCCGATTTGAAATCATATCCTTTTTTGACCCGATTGAGAACACCATTGGTTCCAAATTTGGGTGTGCGAACGAAGGACGACGGTTTGCCAAGATAACCATCGATTACTCCCAGTACCACAAAAAGTGAAATGCCGGTGGTCATTGCAAAAAAGGTCAACACGCTCGGTAGAAAAAAGACCAAGGCCTTTAGTTTATTGGCAGAGGCGCGCATACTTCCCACCAAGAAAATGAAGAGCAACAGATAGACCGTACTTCCCCCAAGTAGCATCAACTCAGCTTTGTAGGCCACATCAATCCATCCCTTTTGGTTGAAATAAAAAACCATCGGGCTGAGAAAGAGGATGGCAACGACCAACAGATAAACCGAGCTATTCATCAAATGAAAGGTTCCAAAAACCTTGGCGGCCACATTTGCCTGAGAGTTCCAAAGAATAGAGAAATTCTTACGCAGGCATTCAGCAGCCCCCTTCGACCATCTAAATTGCTGTGTACGAAAGGCTTCGAAGGTTACCGGAAGTTCCGCTGGTGTTCCTACATCAAAGAGAAACTCGAACTCCCACCCCTTGGCTTGTGCTCGAAAGCTCAAATCAAGATCCTCCGTTAAAGTGTCGCCTTGCCACCCATCCGCATCTTCAATGCATTGCTTGCGCCAAACTCCTGCTGTGCCATTAAAATTGATGAACCCTTTGGCCTTCGACCGACCGAGCTGCTCCACACCAAAATGCGTATTGAGCATAATGGCCTGAGCTCGGGTAAGCAAAGAGTGTTCTTCGTTGAGATGTAGCCATCGCGTTTGAACCAATCCTATTTGATCGTTGACAAAATGCGGAAGGGTTTGAAGCAAAAAATCAGGGTTGGGAACAAAATCGGCGTCAAAAATCGCAATAAATTCTCCCTTGCACCGCTCCAGACCCTCTTGCAAGGCTCCTGCCTTGTATCCTACTCGATTCTCCCGCTGTATATGGAGAAATTCAAAATCCTCCTTTCCTAGATTTTGTATGAACTCGGAGATCAAAACCGAAGTTTCATCATTGGAATCGTCCAAGATCTGAATTTCCAATTGTTCCTTCGGGTACTCCAGTCGTTGCATGGCCTCCAGCAGCCGAATCACCACGTATTTTTCATTGTACAGCGGCAATTGAATGGTCACTTTGGGGTAAATACGTAAGGGAGGTACCGTAATTTTAGACCTGGGTCGAAAAGACTGGATCAAGAGAAGTAGTTCCTGTAGCACATGTACCAACAAAAGTCCGTTGACCACCGCTAAAAGGTAAAAGAAAACGTTATACATGTTCATTCAGGTTTGAACGAGGTTCATACAAAAGTGGTAAAAAAAACACATCCAAAAGATAGGCACACATAAGTCCTAAAAGAAAGACCCAGGCAAAGGGACGAATCCACCCAAATTCAGAAAAGCCCAATGAAATAAAGCCAATGGCAATAACTACGGTAGTGACGAAAATGGGAAAAAGATGTAAGGCTTCGTTGGAATACTCGCGTTGACTAACGATGTAGACAGAATCATCGATGCTAATTCCGACCAACAAGGAAATGAAAAACAAGGACAAGGGCGTAAGGGCAATATCCTGCCAAAGCATAACCAAAAGGACCAATAAGGCCTGTCTCTTAAACACAACTCCGAGCCCACGAGACGCTCAT
>JAOASF010000011.1 GCA_025210175.1 Crocinitomicaceae bacterium
CCCCCATTCATTCAAAGCGCCAATGATCTTGTTAACCTGAGTTTTCAATTCATTGATTTGTTCATTCACCTTTTCACTGATAACCAAACCTCCAAGATTGTCACCACATATCTTTGCTGAAATGCTAGGATTGAATTCAATCTCTTCAATCTCAGTGTAGCTCAAAATGATACCAATTGCCGTATTGTTCTCTAGCATTCCAACGGTTACAACTGAGCCAATTTTCGGAATCACTTTTATTCCTGGTACCGTTTCCACAATTCCAGCCTGCAGGCGAACATCTGTCATTTCTACTTCTGTAATCATATCTAAGTCCACCGTACATTTTTCCTTGTCTACGGCTGTTACTTTTGCGCTCTTTAATACAACAACAATGTGTTGCTTAATGAAAATGTCTAATGCTTCTTTAATGGTCATGCTGCTGGTCCTAATTGTATTTTTTGTCTACATCCGTTAATTCCCGTTTCATAGCTTACTTGATCTACCCAGTAAGTGCCTGTTTTGTCGCTTTCTTCGGCATGGAAAAGCTCCACCAAGTCCCCATGTCGGACTATGGGCTCTCCAAAAGCCGTAAATGAGCCTCGCCATCCTTCGTACTTCAGTCTTTCAAATTCTTTTTCAGCATGTGCCTTCAATGCCACCTTATCGAGGTTGTAAAAATTCAAAGTCTGAAGGGCGCCTTCTGGATCTCCAATTTCGATTTCAGTTTTACTCCCGTCTGAGTTGTTGGAAATGGCTTTGATTTTCAATTTTAAATCCTCCAAGGTCTTGTATTCCAAATCTTCAGATGCCATATTGAAATCAATTTGGAACTTGTGCTTTATCGCTTCTTCACGGTTGTATTGTTTGTTCACCGTAACTTTCCCATTGCGCATAAACGTGTACAAACCAAAGGCGCTACGGAGTTTTTCCAACAAACCACCCATACCCATGTTTGTAGCTCTAAAACCACCTATTTGAATATCAAAAGCATCTATTTCGTATTCTGGAAGTAGCTCCTGTAGTAAGCTCTTTACTGATCCACCTCTAAAATTGATATTCACCGGTTTTTGTTTGATTCGCCACATTTCATCGGTACATTTCAGTTCAATCGGTGTTGTTGGTTTTATTTCCGTCAAATAGCCTTCGAATACTATTTGAGCACCGTCCAAATAACCCATTTCAATAATCACACGATCACCGACCTTTAGGATTGATTTGAGTTTGTTTTTATCCAGGTTTAAATTGCTAGGAAAAACAAGTGTAGCCGAATCAGACAATTGTTCCCAACCCGTTTCAGCCGTTGCTTGATTCACAAAGTCAAAAGCCAATCTTCCTACGGTGATATTTGTCTCGAGTAATTTCATCGAAGTCTCAAATTGATAGGTTGATCACGTTTGGCCGTGAATTGAAAGGGTTGAAAATTCACAAAGGGAGAGGTGGGCAAATCGTAATCTGTAATCACAATATCATAGATGCCCAAGGCATTGACCTTTTCGTGAGCAATTTTTAAACTGCTCTTTTGGATCATGAACTCATTAAAGGCCTCCACCTCATCGATTGGATACTTATATCCACGAGTAGATAGTATACCAGAAACAACTACAGAAGGGGTTCCATTGTTGATGAACTCAATTACCTCCTGATCATTTCCCTGGACAACTGTTGTCACAATATTCTTTTGATTTCGAACCTCCACAAATGCGTTTTCCAAAACCAACTCTTTTTCCTCATAACCTAAAACCAAAGGCATAAAAACAGGAAGACCGAGATAATTGGTACTTGGTCTTCCAAATTGGTTGTACCCAGCCAGAATAGTGGTTGCTTCCTGAATGGCCGCATTATACTCTGTTTCAGTTCTTGAATTCAGAGCCTCATTCAATGCAGATGCAAGTCCAGGATTGTACTGAACTGTTCTGAATGTCTGAGCTAATATTTGAGGCAATGTATATTTCATCGTATGCTTACTTCAAAGTCACGTACTGCACCAACCAATGCCTCCGTCACGGCATCTTGGACTTTGGAGGCTCCTTCCTTTATTGTTTTGGAGTGAATGTTCACATTACCTCCCATCAAGGTTTGAATATTGACCACAATTGACTTTACCGGATTGGTTTCCTGGAAGTCTTTTGGGGTAGCCTTTGCACTTCCTGTAATACTCGGAATCACAGTGTTTTTTGTAGGTTTAGAAGGCGAAGTACTGGTGGTGTCATCCGTCGTACTTATTGGTGCCTTTTTACCATTGATCGATTGAGCATCGGCAATTAACTGTTTTTGCGTTTTTCGAAGTTCCTTGATTTCCTCCCATTTAGCTTCTTCAGTCCAGTTATTGGTCATGAATGCAGACTTAGATTTCATGTCCTCGATTTGGCGACCAATCTCCTTTGCTTTTTCAATCTTGATTTCAGCTTCCATTCGTTTGGATATGTTGTTCACAATATCCTCGTGAGCTGAATTAATCTCTTTTAGTGAGGCTTTTTCTAAGTCGTAGTTTTTTAGAAGATCTGGATATTGGGCATTTAACTCATCAATCGCCGCCTTTCTTTCATCAGTTCCAGCCTTTGTCTTTCTGAGTTGATTAAAAAGCATGTCCAGCTCCACACGTTCATCTGATAGTTTTTTGTTTAATTTATCCTGAACATCATTGTATGCGTTGGCAGATGCACCTGCATCCGTAAAACCATCAACTATAAGATAAGTTGCCGCAGCTACTGAAGCCAACCCTGCCACGATTAATCCAACCGGAGTACCTAATATGGTTTTGTTCATGAGTTGCCAGGCTCCTTGTGAAAGCTGTATCGAAGCGCTTAACCCAACAACTGTAGTTGATAGTTCCGATATTGGTCCTAAAAAGGCTGTAACACCACCTGTGGCTTCAAAGAAACTAATCTTCGCATCATCAATTGAAGCTTGCATGCGCGCGACCTTTTGTTCGGTTGTTTCCATGATTATTGCAGCTTGATCAAAGGCCGTAGTAGTATCTTTGATCTTCGCAGTCATTTCATCCTGCGCATCTGCAGAAAGAATAAGAGCAGATGCAGCTTGGCCATATTCACCGAACAAGGCATTGATCAATGCAGAATCCTTTTCAATAAAAGGCTGAAGCATACGCATCTTATCGGTAAACTTCACGTTCTTGTCAGCAAGCGCATCAACCGAA
>JAOASF010000048.1 GCA_025210175.1 Crocinitomicaceae bacterium
AGGTAAAAGGTATTGAAACAGATCAAGGATTTATCTCTGCAGATGTGGTGTTTTGTAACAGCGACGTGCGTCCAACCTACAAACACCTTCTACCTCAATTGCCTTTTCCTTCAACGATTTTTCAGCAAGAATCTTCCAGTTCAGCACTCATTTTTTATTGGGGAATCAAAAAGCGATTTCCGAAACTAGACTTGCACAACATCTTTTTTTCGGACCATTACAAGGAGGAATTTGACGCCATTTTTGACCAGCAAACCATCCTACATGACCCTACAGTGTACGTCCACATCAGTTCAAAGATGAAGCCAGACGACGCACCTGAAAATTGCGAAAACTGGTTTGTAATGATCAATGTGCCAGCCAATTCAGGTCAAGATTGGGACGAATTGAAAACTTTCGCTCGCGAACGAATCATTGCGAAACTCAATCGAATATTGCAAACCGATCTCGAGTCTTTAATTGACTTTGAGGAAATGCTAGACCCGATTCTTATCGAACAGCGAACCTCCAGCTACGCTGGGGCGCTTTATGGATCGAGTTCAAACGATAGGATGGCAGCTTTTTTCCGCCATCCCAATTTTTCCAAGATTCGTGGGCTGTATTTTGTCGGTGGTTCGGTGCATCCGGGTGGTGGAATTCCACTTTGTCTACTTTCCGCTAAAATTGCCGTGAACGACTTAGTACAAAACGGCTAAGCCTTTTCAGTTACCACTTCGGCCTCTATTTCATTTCTAAAAATATCTTCCAAAGTTTCGCGTCTTCTGATCAAGCGCATTTGTTTGCCATCAATCAATACTTCAGCAGGACGTCTGCGTGAATTGTAATTATTCGACATTGAAAAAGCATAGGCACCCGCGTTGCGAATCGCCAAAATATCCCCTTCTCGAACTTCAGGAATCAATCGGTCATAGCCAAGAGTATCACTTTCGCAGATGTAACCAACCACGCTGTATAAACGCTTCTGACCTGTGGGATTCGAAATATTGTCTATGTGGTGATAGGCGTCGTAAAACATCGGACGAATCAGGTGGTTCTGACCACTATCCACACCTACAAAAACGGTACTGGTAGTTTGCTTGATTACATTTGATTTTACCAACAAGACTCCTGCTTCAGACACCAAGAATTTTCCCGGTTCAAACCATAGTTCTAGTTCTCTTCCGTATTCTTTGCAAAAGTTTCTGAATGAATCGGCAATTTCCTTCCCAATTTGTTCGATATCCGTCACTATATCACCCGATTTATAGGCAACTTTGAAACCTGATCCGAAGTCCAAAAACTTCAATTCTGGAAATTCTTGTGCAGCTTCGTATAGCAATTCAGCTCCACGCAAAAAGACCTGCGCATCGCTGATATCGCTCCCCGTGTGCATGTGCAAACCGTAAACGTGAATACCGTAACTGTCAGTAATTCTTTTAATGTGACGGACCTGATGGATGGAAATTCCAAATTTAGAATCGATGTGTCCAACAGAAATGTGGCTATTCCCACCGGCCATAATATGCGGATTGATTCGAATGCAGCAAGGTACCGAAGAACCATATGCATTTCCGAAAGCCTCCAAAATGGTGAGATTATCAATGTTGATATGAACACCCAATTCAACAGCCTCTTGGATTTCCCCGAAGTCGACACAATTGGGAGTAAACATAATTTGTTGAGGCTCAAAACCTGCGCGTAAACCGAGGTGAACCTCTTCGATGGAAACCGCGTCCAATTCAGCACCTTCCTGTTTTAACAACTTCAGAATGTTCACGTTGCTCAAAGCTTTCATTGCGTAGTGCAACTTCACTGGAAGTCCATCGAATGCGCCTTGTAATCTTTTAAACTGCGAACGAATTTTGTTCGCATCGTAAACATAGGTCGGAGTTTGAAACTCTTCCGTAACCTGAATTAGTTGTCTGGGAGTCATGCCAAATAAATTTTCGGCAAAGATAGGGTGTTATTTTCGGTTGTGAAATGTTAAATATTTACTTATTAGTTTAATATTTCACAATACTATCCTTTTTGTTGAATTCTGATCGATTATTTTTTATCGAACTCGCTCAAACCTTCTTCCAACCAAGTTCTGAATTTCTCAAAGTCTCTGTGGTTTTCAAAATCAGCCGAACCATTACCAAGGTCTTTTCCATTTGGATCCTGCATGACATAATATGGTTGAGAAGCAGTCTGATATTCAGAAATCTGTTTGTACATCCATTTATCACCCGTTGTTTTCAAAACCTTTTTTCTACCTGCTCCCATGTCTACCTCAACTTGCTCAGCTGCCGGCAAAGACTTTCTTTCATCCACATGAAGAGAGACAATTACAACATCATCTTTTAAATGCTCGATGACACCTGGTTTATTCCAAACAGAAGCCTCCATTTTTCGACAATTCACACAGTTCACACCTGTAAAATCTACGAACAAGGGCTTATTCACCTTTTTGGCATATTCCAAGGCCTTTTCATATTCATGGAATACCATTAAGTTTTGTGGTCCCAATTCCATCCCTTCAACAGCATCTCCTGTCGACACAGACCCAGATCCTCCTCCTACTCCTAAAGGAGATTCAGCATAATAAGTTGGAGGAGGGAAGGCAGATATTAAATGTAAAGGAGCCCCAAACATTCCTGGAATCATATAGATCACAAACATCAAGGTTGTTGTACCAAATAAAACACGCCCAACAGATAGGTATTGAATTGGAGAATCGTGAGGCATTTTCAAGAAGCCAAAAAGGTAAAGCGTGAGCGCTGTAAATACGGCGATCCAAATAGCCAAAAACAATTCTCTTTCCAGTAGGTGGGCTTGCACTGACAAGTCTGCATTGGACAAAAACTTGAAAGCCAAAGCCAATTCCAAGAATCCAAGAACTACTTTAACGGTATTCAACCATCCACCCGATTGCGGCAAGGAGTTCATCCACCCCGGGAAGGCAGCAAAAAGGACAAAAGGTATAGCCAAGGCAGATGAAAAACCGAACATTCCTACTACCGGTGCAATGCCACCTTTAGAGGCTGCTTCAACCAATAAGGAACCAACGATTGGACCTGTACAAGAGAAAGAAACCAAGGCCAAAACCAGGGCCATGAAAAAGATTCCAATCAACCCTCCCTTGTCGGCTTTAGAATCTGCTGCGTTCACCCATTTACTCGGCATGCGAATTTCGAATGCGCCCATGAAAGAAATGGCAAAAACGACCAACAAGACAAAGAAGAATAAATTAAACCAAGGGTTGGTAGCCATGTTGTTCAATGCATCAGCACCAAAAATGGCTGTAACTACTACTCCCAATACGATGTAAATGGCAATAATAGAAGCTCCATAAATACTTGCGTTGCGAATTCCTTCGGCCTTTGTTTTACTTTGTTTGGTAAAGAAGGATACGGTCATCGGAATCATTGGGAATACACAAGGCGTAAGCAAGGCAATGAATCCACTCGCAAAAGCAGCCAAAAAGATGGTCCAGAGTGATTGATTCGACTCCTCCTTTTCTTCCTCTTTCTTTTCGGTTTTCTCTGCTTTTTTATCCTTCTTCTTAGAGGCAGATACATTTTTCTCCTCTTCGGCAGGTTCTTCGGTATTCGATTGACCACCAACAACAGCTTCGGAAATCCCATCATCAGTGGAAGCCATGTCATTTGGCTTTGGCTCAACCTTCGATGGTGTTTCTTCCACCTTCGATTGCGTTGGCGCCTTCACCATCAATGAAAATTCGTACGTTGCGTTGGGCAAACACTTAACATCGTTACATGTTTGAAACTCAAATGTTCCCTTAATCTCAAAATCCGTTGTGGCTAAAATCTTGATCTTCTGCGTGAAGGAAACCGTTTTTTCGTGGTAGTACAAATCCTCATCTGCCAAGTCATCGTGCATGAAATGTGGTTTCGGCTCTTTCCAAGTTCCAACCGTTTTGAAGTTTTTATTTGGCGTCAACTTAATTTTTGTCGGAAACAGAAAACTCCCTTCTGGCAAATTAATCGCGTTGATGTGCCATTTTGGAACGATGGTTGCCTTCACGGTAACAGTTGCATCTGTTCCATTTTGTTGGATGCTGTAGCTCGTTTTCACCTTGTCTTCCGGAAACTCCAATTGTCCGAAAGCGTTCTGAGTTATTACAGAAAGTAAAAAGGCAACAATAAGGTAGGTCGATTTAATTCTCATCTTGTTCTTGTTGAATAAGGTTAATGCGTAAGGTTTCATCCACTGGCGGCAAGCATTTTTCATCGTCGCACACCATAAAAGTTACTGTACAAGTAAGTACTGTGTTTTCTTGCAATTGAACTTGTTGAACAAACTGGGTATGTTGCTCAAAGTAAAGTACATCCGCTTCAAAATTTGGGTCGTATTTGCGAATCGGTTCCAACTCTTCTACTTCGCCTTCAAGCGAAACAGCTTCATTTTTTGCAAAAACGAACTGAGTAGGAATGGGGCCCGCCATTGGGTCAACGTGCTGACTGTACAAATGCCAACCTTCTTTGATATCGGCTGTAATGATTACGCGCTGATTTTCTACATCGAAATCAGCTGACCATTTCACAACCTCCTGTGCCATTGCTGGCAACATCAAAAGCGTGAAAAGAAAGAAACATAAAAATCTCATGCAACAAAAATAATGCTTGCCTTGAGAAAGAGTGTAAAGAATGAATCAGATTGCTTGGATTCCTAAATAGTAGTATAAAAGTAAGTAGTAAGCGAAGAAGAGAACTAGATCAACTCTATGTCCACCACGTGGTCCACTGGCAACCACAAACCTCCTTTCAAACACAAGTACTTGTTACCGCTAGCCCAAATTGTCGTATTGACGCGCTTTAAACCTTCGTCGTCGAAGAACACAATCGAAACTTTGGTATGGTACGAATTCCCGAGGAGCATGGCGTCCGAAATTTTTCGGGTTAAATCAGCTTGTGGGTAAATATCTGCAGGCTTGTTGAAGGTCATGTTGGCAATTTCCTCTTTTTCAACGAGTACGGGCGCTAGTATGTCTTCCATATTATCTTAGTTAACAGTCAATTAGTTCAACTAAAATAGCGTTTTCCAAACAGGAACAACAATTTTTAACATTTTGCCCCATTAAAACTTATCAACTATTAACACCGTTTAACCTTACTTTTCAACATTCATCCCAACCAACCCCTTGCTCTCGGTCCATTGAATCCTTTCAAAAAGTTTATTTTTGTCGGGATTTTATAAAAATGGTTCGTTTTTTCTATTTCATGTTGTGGGTGACCCTTCAATACACCCTACGAATTTTCTACAAAACGGTGCGAGTAATCAACGCACCTAAGGAAATTTATGGCCGCACCATTTATGTTTCCAATCATGCGGCAGCCTTCATGGATCCATTGGTGGTTGCCGGACTGCGTTTGCCCATCGTTTTCTTCATGACGCGGTCAGATGTTTTTACGCCGATCTCCAAGCCATTCTTGTGGGCAGCACACATGTTGCCCATCTACAGACAACACGATGGAGAAGACACCAAATCTAAGAACGACGAGGTTTTCGACAAGAGTGCAAGGGTGTTAAACTTTGGAAGAAACTTGCTCATTTTTGGGGAAGGGTTCACAGACGACACCTTTATCAGACGACTCAAACCTGTTAAAAAAGGAGCCGTTCGCATTGGCTTCTATACACTCGAAAAATACAACTGGAAAAAGAAGGTTTATATAGCAGCAGTCGGCGCCAATTACACTTCACCCAACCTGCTTAGAAGTGAAGTTTTGGTTGCTAACTCCGAGAAATTTTGTTTGAACGATTACAAAGAAGCCTACCTAGAAAACCCGAATAAAACGATCAATGACTTGACCAAGAAGGTCGAACACATGATGCAAGAACAAATAACGAATGTTGCCAATCGGGAACTCGCTCCTTTTCACGAAGAAATCATGCGCACCACGGGTAAGGGAATGCATCCTACGGAAAGTGACTTTTCCATTCCACTTGAAAAAAGATGGCGCTATTCTCAAAAGTTAGCACAGTTTTTCAACGACAATAACGCCTTGATAGTGAACCTTCAAGCCAGTTTGGCGCTTCGACTAAGTGAACATCACAAAAAGGCTGAGAATTGGGGGATAACATACCGAGACATTGCGAACGCTTCACAAGGCCAGTCAGTATCAACCCGAAATGAGGTAGCCCAAATGATCCTTCTTTTCCCACTAATTGTCCTAAACGCCATCCACGTATGGCTTCCTTATTGGTTGATTAAAAATTTTGTAGAAAAGTCCTTTAAAAGACGTGTCTTTTGGGGCTCTGTAAAATTGCTTTTGGGGAAAATAATCATTGGTCTTTTGAATATCCCTGTCATCTTTTTATTCAAGCCCTTGTTTGGCATCAGCAATTGGTGGGGTTTCACTTACTACCTCTGCATTGGACTTTTCTTCCTTGGATTCCTATACTGGAAAAAGGCTTTGTACGACTTCCGCAAAAAAAAGGGTTTAAAAGCGAGCTCAATCGCTGAGATAATGAAGGAAAGAGAGGAGTTGTTAAAAGAAATTAAAACGGCTATTCCTGTAGCTTAACGTTGGTAAACCAACCATAGGATTCCCAAAGCTCCAAGTACAGAAATCAGAACATTCAATACGGCCAACAGCCAATTGGTCTGGAGCAATTGAAAGGTTTCAAAAGAAAAGGTAGAAAAGGTGCTAAAACCACCACAGAACCCCGTAAGAAGGAAGAGTTTTATTCCTTCCGTGGTCCATTTCTGAGGTCCGTAATAAACAACTAAACCCAAAATCAAGGTAGCTGCCAAGTTCGACACGACGGTTGCATAAGGGAAAGATTCTGGATTGGAACCAAGCCATTTGGTCACTCCAAAGCGCGACAGAGCGCCCAATCCTCCTCCTAAGAATACCCAAACGAGTGTCATGCAGCCAATTTGCTTTTAAGTCTTTTGAAAATGAAGATATAAATAAGCGCAGAGATTCCCGTTCCTACAAAAAAGCCACCGAGCACATCACTGGGGTAATGAACCCCTAGATACATGCGAGAATACCCAACCAATAGGGCGGCAAATAGGAAGGAAAAGCAAGCCCAACGGTATTTTTTCCAAAGTCCAACGAAGGTCCAGAAAGTAATGGCGGCAAAATTGGTAGCGTCGTTGGAAACGAAGCCATATTGCCCCCCTCGATACTCATTTCCATCGCTGTAAACATGAACGTGCAAAAGGTCCCTTAGCTCTGTGTGATGGGTTGGTCGATAACGAGCCACCAGTTCTTTGATGATTTGCGATGACACAAAATCTGCTAAAAGAACACTTACACATGCAATCAAGAAAAACCACCCAAAAAACTTTCGGGATTGCGTTTTATAAACGCCATAAAATATCAGGAGATAAATGGGAATCCAGACCAATTTGCCTGATATCACCCACATAAATGAATCCAAAAAGGCTGTATGTGCACCGTTAATAGTCAACAATAACGAGTGATCCCAAGCCTCTAGAACATCCATTACTCTTGTAATAATTTCCAGATTTGATCTTTCAATTCAACGATACCATCTTCGGCCACCGATGAAATAAAGAGATAGGGAATGTCGGGTAAATCTTTTGTGATGGCCTCCTTCAATTCCTCATCGAGCATATCGCTCTTGGTAATGGCCAACATGTGATTTTTCAAAAGAAGTTCCTTGTTGTATTTTTTCAATTCATTCAGTAGGATTTTGTAATCCTGATGAATATCCATTGAATCGGCTGGAATCATGAACAGCAAGGCCGAATTTCGCTCTATGTGACGCAAAAAGCGCAAGCCTAGTCCTTTTCCTTCCGATGCCCCTTCAATAATTCCAGGGATATCCGCCATGATAAAACTTCGTCCACCTCGGTATGAAACAATCCCTAAATTTGGTCTTAAAGTAGTAAAGGGGTAATCGCCAATTTCTGGTTTAGCAGCCGAAACCACCGAAAGCAAGGTGCTTTTTCCTGCATTTGGGAAACCTACCAAGCCAACATCGGCCAAGATTTTCAATTCCAGAATCACCCAACTTTCCTTTCCAGGTTCTCCCGGTTGTGCATAGCGTGGTGTTTGGTTCGTGGCCGACTTGAAATTGTTATTTCCCAATCCACCTCTACCTCCTGGAATCAAGACTCTTTCTTCTCCGTCTTCGGTAATTTCAAACCATTCATCTTCCGATTCTCCATCTTTGGCAATCGTACCAATCGGCACTTCAATGATGGTATCCTTTCCTTGACGTCCGGTCTTTAATCCACCCGAACCGTGAACACCGTGTTCCGCCTTGAAGTGTTTGTTGTACTTCAAGTGCAAAAGCGTCCACAACTGAGAGTTTCCGCGGAGAATAATGTGTCCACCACGTCCACCATCACCTCCATCTGGTCCACCTTGAGGAATGTACTTTTCACGTCGAAAGTGGGCAGACCCTCCTCCTCCGTTTCCAGATTTACAGTGAATTTTTACGTAATCAACAAAATTATCCGAGGCCATTGAAAATATTTTAAAGACTAGAAATAGCCTTATCTAAACGTGCAGTGATGTCATCAATGGATCCAATTCCATCAATTCCAACAAATTTATCTTGAGCTTGGTAAAAAGATTTTACTGGCTCTGTTTCTTTTCGGTACACTTCGATGCGATTGGCAATAATAGCCGGGTCCGCGTCATCAGCTCGTCCGCTTACTTCAGCTCGTTTCATCAAACGGTCTTTCAACTCATTTTCTTCCACTTCCAAAGCCAACATTACTGAAATTTCCGTGTTCAAATCTTGGAGCAAGTTATCCAAAGCTTCTGCCTGCGCATTCGTACGCGGAAAACCATCAAAAATAAATCCCTTTGCATCCTTATTTTGAAGTACCTGATCTTTCAACATATTGATGGTTACCTCATCGGGAACCAACTGTCCTTTTTCAATGAAGCTTTTCGCAAGAACGCCCAACTCTGTATTGTTACTCATGTTGTAACGAAAGATATCGCCTGTAGAAAGATGTTTCAATCCGTATTTCTCGATCAATCTTTCCGACTGCGTTCCTTTACCTGCTCCTGGAGGTCCGAATAAAACTATATTTAGCATAACTAATTGAAGCTTAAAGCTCTTTTAATTGATAAATCTCTTTTAAATTCCTTCCGTACTCGTTGTAATCAAGGCCATAACCAACCACAAACTTATTCGGGATTGAAAAACCAATAAATTTAGGTATTTCTTTTCCTTTAAAAGCTTCTGGTTTGAACAATAAACTACAAACCTCCATACGGCTGGGATTTAGCCTTTGCAAATCCTCCTTCAATCGATCGATGGTTAGACCCGTATCCACGATATCTTCCAACAGGAGAACTTCCTCTCCTTCGATTGCGTGATTCATCCCAAAAACTGCCTTTACCTCACCTGTAGAATCCATGTTTTCATAAGACTTCACTTTCACAAAATCCATCTGAAAATTCACTGGCAACAAGCGAAGTAAATCGACTGCAAACACAGCTGCACCATTCAACACAACCAGGACCTTCACTTGCTTATGCTGATAGAAGTTTTTTAATTCTTCTGCCAGTCCCACCAAGCGATTATCCAGTTCATTTGTGCCAATAAATGGCTCGAAAGTTCTGTCCAACAGCTGTATCACCCCGTGCAATTTGAGTGCAAAAGTAGCACTTTCTTGAAGATTGACCTTAAGAACTTGGATTCTACCATTGAAGAGATTTTTATCTTTGCGGCTATGATTCAAAACTGGTACGGTAAAGATTTTCGCCTTGGAATGTTGGGCGGAGGACAATTGGGAAGAATGTTCATTCAAGAATCAATGAATTACGACGTTCAAGTTCACTGCTTGGACCCCGCCCGCGAAGCCCCATGTGCGCACTTAGCAACCACTTTTACCGTCGGTTCTTTGCAGGATTTTGACACCGTGTACAACTTTGGTAAGGACAAGGACCTCATCACCATTGAAATTGAAAATGTGAACATTGAGGCCCTGGAAAAGTTGGAAAGTGAAGGAATCAAGGTATGCCCACAACCGAGAACCCTGAGAATCATTAAAGACAAGGGCTTGCAAAAAGAGTTTTACGCTCAAAATGATCTCCCAACGGCACCTTTTCAATTGTATGCCCATGCTTCGGAAGTCAAAGCCAATGAAAAAGCACCCTTTGTACAAAAGCTTCGCACTGGTGGGTACGATGGTAAAGGGGTACAGGTCATCAAGTCGGAAGCCGACTTCGGGAACCTTTTTGACGCGCCTAACATTGTTGAAACTCTGATTCCTTTTGACAAGGAACTTTCCGTAATTGTAGCCCGAAACGAAAAAGGAGAAACCATTTCATACCCGACGGTGGAGTGTGAATTTAATCCAGAAGCAAACTTGGTTGAATTCTTGTTTTCCCCGGCTCAAATTTCTCCTGAAATTGAAGCCCAAGCTCAAAAAGTGGCCTTGGATGTTGTCAACAAATTGGATTTCATCGGAATTTTGGCCGTTGAATTATTCTTGACAAAAGAAGGAGAAATACTGATTAATGAGATTGCGCCACGTCCGCATAACTCAGGTCATCACACCATTGAAGGAAACATCACCTCTCAGTTTGAGCAACACATGCGCTCCATTTTGAATTTACCACTTGGAGCTACAGATATCATCAAGCCGAGTGTCATGATCAATGTGCTAGGTGAAAAAGGTTACGAAGGCAAGGCGTGGTACGAAGGGTTGGAGAAAATGATGGCCATTCCTGGAGTTCATGCGCATTTATACGGCAAACAAAAAACCAAGAGTTTTCGAAAAATGGGCCACGTTACTGTATGCCACAACGACCTGCAAAAAGCCAAAGAAAAAGCGCGTGATGTGCTCGGTTTCTTGAAGGTCAAATCCCATTAATTTTTTCCTCCCCTTCCAGCGAT
Source organism: Crocinitomicaceae bacterium (assembly GCA_025210175.1). Lineage (GTDB taxonomy): Bacteria > Bacteroidota > Bacteroidia > Flavobacteriales_D > Crocinitomicaceae > UBA2040. The sequence continues at coordinate 10,819 of JAOASF010000048.1, forward strand.
AAATCGGTGTAGAAAAAATTTTGTTTAACTTTTTATTGTTTTTCTTAAACACTTTTGTTTAACTTTGATACGTAATCGTTAAACAATAGTCATGTCCACAATTGAATTCAATGATGCCTTAATTAATCTCGAAACCTATTTGAGATCCTTTGCTTTCAACTTTACTAAAAACGAAGAGGATGCAAAAGACCTTACACAGGAAACGATGCTCAAAGCGATCACCTATCGCAAGCAATATACACCCAAGACCAATTTCAAGGCCTGGGTTTTTACCATCATGCGAAATCTATTCATCAATAATTATCGTAGAAAGGTTAAAGCGGGTACTATTTTCGACAATACGAAGGAGTCTTACCTCTTGAATTTAAAAACAGAGAATCACGCAAATCCAGATAATCACATGTTGGGGCTTGAACTAAAGAATCAATTGCTTAATTTGGAGAAAGAATACAAACAGCCGTTCGACATGCACTTTGAAGGATACAAGTATCAGGAAATTGCAGATCAGCTGAATATTCCGATTGGTACTGTGAAAAGTAGAATACACATTGCCCGCCAAAAGTTACTAGCTAAACTGCCTGACTATAATCAAAATTGATATGAAGAAAAAAGTAGCCATTTTAGGATCTGGAATTTCCTCGCTTTCTGCGGCCTGTTTTTTGGCGAAAGACGGCTACGATGTGACCATTTTTGAAAAAAACGAAACCATTGGTGGTCGCGCTCGACAATTCAAGGAAAAGGGTTTTGTTTTCGATATGGGGCCAAGTTGGTATTGGATGCCGGATGTTTTTGAACATTTTTTTAAGCAATTTGGCAAAACCAGCTCCGACTTTTACGACTTAAAACGATTGGATCCCTCGTATCGCATTTTTTGGGAAGACGAGTCACAAACAGATATTCCGGCCCAAATGGAGGACTTGAAAAAGCTCTTCGAATCCATGGAGCCAGGCTCAGCCAAGCATCTCGACCATTTTCTGAAAGAAGCAGAATACAAGTATGAAGTCGGCATGCACGACCTGGTACACAAGCCCAGTCTATCTTGGACCGAATTTGCGGATGTTCGTATTTTAAAGGGCCTGTTTAGCATGCATTTGCTTAAAAGTTTTGCCGCTTACATTCGCAAGTATTTCAAACATCCCAAGCTCTTGTCCATCTTGGAATTTCCGGTTCTTTTCTTGGGCGCCATGCCCAAGGATACTCCAGCACTTTATTCGCTGATGAATTATGCCGACTTGAGCCTTGGTACGTGGTATCCTATGGGTGGCATGTTCAACATCATAGAAGCATTCGAAAAAATTGCCCGCGAAAACGGAGTCAAATTTCAATTGAACGCCGAGGTTCAAGGATTCCACAAGGCCAATGGTCATGTGATTGGTTTGCAAACATCAAGAGGAGATTTCGCCGCAGACATTGTGGTATCCGGAGCAGACTACGCCCACACCGAAAAGATTTTGCACGACAAGGCCAATTACAACACTGAATATTGGGACAAACGAATCATGGCGCCGAGCTGCTTGCTTCATTATGTGGGAATTGACAGAAAAGTTGATGGACTGAAGCACCACAACCTGTTCTTTGACGCACCCTTCGACCCACACGCAGAGGAAATTTACAAGGACCCAAAGTGGCCGAGCAATCCATTGTTTTATGTGTGTTGCCCGTCTAAAACAGACCCAAGCGTAGCACCAGAAGGAAGTGAAAATCTATTCATGCTCATTCCACTCGCTCCCAATCTCGAAGACAATGAAGCGATGCGACAGCATTATTTTGATGTATTGCTCAAGCGTATAGAACAACACACCGGAATCGATATAAAACCGAACATCGTTTACCAGCGTAGTTATTGCATTGATGATTTTAAAAAGGATTATCACGCATTCAAAGGCAATGCCTATGGACTAGCCAATACACTGCGTCAAACGGCTATTTTAAAGCCTAGACTAAAAAACAAAAACTTGAAGAACTTTTATTATACCGGCCAATTGACTGTCCCTGGACCAGGGGTGCCGCCTTCTATTATTTCGGGTGAAGTAGTAGCCAAGGAAATAAAAAAGGACTTCCCAGTACGTACTAACGAATTACAAGAAGCATGAAACAGATATTCGACAAGTTATCGTTCGACATGAGCGAGGTTACAACCAAAAGATACAGCACGTCTTTCTCACTAGGAATCCGTTTTCTTGCCAAGGACTTACATCGTCCGATTTATTCTATTTACGGTTTCGTTCGCTTTGCAGATGAAATCGTCGATTCTTTTCACGATCACGACAAGAAAGCCCTTTTAGAAGACTTTCGTTTGCAAACGTATCGCGCCATCAACGACAAAATTTCTCTCAATCCTATCTTGAACTCCTTTCAATGGGCTGTCAATGAATACAACATACCTCTTGATTTGATCGAGACTTTTCTCAAGAGTATGGCCATGGATTTGGAGCAAACCGAGTACGACCAAAAAGGATACGAGGCCTATATTCTCGGTTCTGCTGAAGTAGTTGGTTTGATGTGTTTAAAAGTATTTGTTCGAGGCAATGAGGAAGAATATGCTCGATTGAAAGATTCAGCGATGAAATTGGGATCTGCCTTTCAGAAAATCAATTTCTTGCGGGATTTGTACGCCGATTACCAAGGTTTGGGTAGAACGTATTTCCCTGGAGTGGACATGAGCACCTTCAATGAAAATACCAAACGAGAAATTGAAGAAGACATCGCAGAAGATTTTGCCGCGGGATACGAAGGAATTAAACAATTGCCAAAAGATGCCCGTTTTGGGGTATACATGGCCTATAAGTACTACCACAAACTATTCCTGAAAATCCGTCAAACAGGATCAAACCGCATTATGGAAGAACGCATTCGCATTCCAGATAATAAAAAATACCGCCTTTTTGTAACGAGTTACTTACGCCACAACTTTAACCTCCTATAACATGAGCCCTACAAATGAGATGGTGGTTCTAGTGGACCAAAATGACCGTGAAATTGGTTTGATGGAAAAACTAGAAGCTCACCAAAAAGGACTTTTACATCGTGCCTTCAGTGTTTTGATTTTTAATGAAAAAGGAGAAATGTTGATCCAAAAAAGGGCACAATCGAAATATCATTCAGGTGGCTTGTGGTCAAACGCTTGCTGCTCTCACCCACGCCCCGAAGAAAGCCTGGAAACGGCAGCCTTTAGGAGGTTACAAGAAGAAATAAATCTTTCGGCTTCTTGTTCACCTATTTTTTCCTTCGTTTACAAGGTTGAGTTAGACAACCAACTCATTGAGCATGAGCTAGATCATGTCTTGATTGGCTATTCTGAATCTGCTGGATCCATTAATCCAGAGGAGGTCGAAGACTTAAAATTTGTTTCTGTTGAATATCTTCGCATGGATATGATATTGCATCCGAATAACTATACAGAATGGTTCAAGATTATTCTTTTGAAGCATTTCTATCAGTTGAAGGAACATTTGGATGCGCAACAACACTTAGTTCATGAAAGTAGGTAGAAGAGAGAGTTTTAATGCTGCACATCGTTTATTCAAGCCAGAATGGTCGGACGAAAAAAACCTTGCCGTTTTTGGTAAATGTTCGAACCCTAACTATCATGGTCACAACTATGTACTTGAAACATGGGTGGAAGGCCCAATCGATCCAGAAACAGGATTTGTCATTGACCTGAAAGAACTAAAAAGTATTATCCGCGAAGAAATTTCTGACAAATTTGACCACCGCAACTTGAACTTGGATGTGGCCGAATTCAAGGAAAGGATACCCACTGCCGAAAACATAGCAGTGGTAGCTTGGAATCTTTTGCGGGCTCGATTGCCGCAACATTTGCATTTGAAGGTACGCCTCTGGGAAACCGAAAACAACATCGTGGAATACGAAGGTTAATCAAGCATCATGGTTCTTTTTTGGCACAGAAGAGATTTACGCATCCACGACAACGCAGGACGGTATCAAGCGCTGAAAAACAACAGGGAGGTTCAACCCATTTTTGTCTTTGACACAACCATATTGGACCGCCTTCCGAAGAACGATCAACGGGTCATTTTCATCCATCGTGAAATTACTAGACTGAAAAAAGAATACGCCAAATTGGGCTGTGATTTTCGCGTATTTTATGGAGATCCGACCAAGCTTGTTCCACAGATCGCAAATGAAACCAAAGCCTCGGCCGTATATACCAATCGCGACTACGAGCCCAAGGCCCTAGCTCGCGACAAGGCGGTTTTCGAATCACTCGAGAATCTAAATATCGAGTTCAAAGGCAGCAAAGACCATGTTATTTTTGAGAAAAACGAGGTACTGAAGGCGGATGGAACTCCTTATTCCGTTTTTACTCCCTATAGCCGAAAATGGTTGGAGAAACTCAATTCCTTTTATTTGCGCTCCTATCCAAATGAAAAATACTTGGATTCACTTCATCCAAGTACAACCCAATCGGAGATACCCAGTTTAAAGGAAATGGGGTTTGGTGAAGAACTTTTTCATCCCTTTCCCAGTCGTGAGTTTGATTTGGAGGTAATTGCGTTGTATGATCAAAAGCGCGACCTACCATCCATCAAGGGAACATCGAAATTAGGGCTTCATTTGCGCTTCGGAACCATCTCCATTCGCGAGCTGGCAAGAGTTGGGCAAAAGAAAAATGCCACCTATCTGAAAGAGCTAATTTGGCGAGATTTCTACCAAGCAATTTTGTATCACTTTCCGCATTCAGCCCAAAATTCCTTCCGTCCCGAATACGATCAAATCGAATGGTTGAATGAGGAACATTTGTTCCAGCTTTGGTGCGAAGGTAAAACAGGGTATCCCATGGTGGATGCAGGAATGCGCGAATTGAATGCCACGGGCTACATGCACAATAGGGTTCGCATGGTCGTGGCAAGTTTTTTAACCAAACATTTGCTGATTGATTGGCGATGGGGAGAAACCTATTTTGCCGAAAAATTACTCGACTACGATTTGGCCAGCAACGTTGGAGGCTGGCAATGGGCTGCTGGATGTGGTTGTGATGCAGCTCCGTATTTTCGTGTTTTTAACCCCGCATCACAGCAACAAAAATTTGATCCTGAAGCTCGCTACATACGAAAATGGGTCCCAGAATATGGAACCCCATCTTATGTTCAACCGTGCGTAGAACACAAAATGGCCCGAGAACGAGCCATTTCACATTACAAATACCATTTGAACAAGGGTTAAACTTCCACCCTTGCGTTCCTCAAAAGTGCTTTCATGGCGTAGTGGTACGGTGTATAAATTCGTTTTTTGTCCATAACCACCTCTCGAAAAAAGGATTCTCTATTCAATCTCAACTCGTGCTGATCCGAATCCGAATGATCCGAATAAAAACGCCAGCTCGTAAAATCTCTTGCTTGAATAAAATCCCATTCTACAATGGTCAGTTCTGCATTTAGAGCATTTTCTAAAAAATCACTCAAGGCATCAAAACTCTCTTTTGACCCTTGCAACAAATGAATGATTTCTCCTTCGAGTACCGTTGTGCAACCCACAATGTTGTACTCTTCAAAACGCTCTCTAAGTTCATTTAAAAATTCCTTGATTTCGGTGTAACAAGTAGAGTTAGTGTTTACATCTTGGTGATAGATTACCTCAGAGACCATGTTCAATTTATTTTTTAATTATACGTCGACCTTAGGATTTAGGAGAAAGAGAAAGTACGTAGGTTTTCGCCCCTTAAAAAATAAATTCAATTATCTAACACATTCTGAATAAAGGCATTAATTCTTAACATCCGCTCGCAAATACACCCATTCTTGGAAGCGATACTTCTTTTTTAAATTGCCTGTTTTCGCGTCTCTCACTTGGATCACGTCCATCAAACCAACGAGGGGATTGTTCTTTTTGGTGCGGGTAATTCCCGAAACTTTAGGCTTTAAAAGAACGGTATCGAATGTACCTCCTTGCTCGCTATGATACAATCGTGTGATGTAATATGCCTCGTCGTTTTTCAAGTGAATTTTCTTTTCCAAATAGGCCCATCGCGCTCCTCCTATGGTGGTGTTTCTGGTAGAATCTGGCACGATTAATACGTTTTCTTGAAAGTGTTTTGCCAAGTAA
>JAOASF010000049.1 GCA_025210175.1 Crocinitomicaceae bacterium
CTCTTCTACACCCAATTTATCAACAATAATGGATACAACTCTTGTTTTGATGTCTGACATTGTTTTCGATTTAATATTATTCAGCCTGCAAAGAAAAAAACATAAAAGTAAAAAACAAAATAAAACGGTCAGAAATGTCAAAGGACCACACAGGCCTCTGACAGACAGTTATTAAGCGCGTCACTTTGCTTGTTTCCCGCCTTAAATTACAAAGAATTCTGTCGAAATCATTTCTACCTTTGCAGCATGTTGATAAAACGCATCGCCATTTTTGCCTCGGGCTCTGGAACAAACGCCGAAAATTTGCTTCATTTTTTTTCCGCGAAGTCGGAGATCGAAATTGCCTTGCTTGTTACCAATAACCCCGTTGCGGGTGTAATTGAACGGGTTAAAAAATTTGAACTACCCATTCGAATTATTTCCAACCAAGAAGCAGCTGATGCCGATCGTTTGATTGAAATTTGCGAAGAATTTCGAATCGACTACATTGTATTGGCTGGTTATCTACGCATGATTCCCCCAGCCTTTATATCGCGCTACTCAACGGCCATTATCAACGTGCATCCTAGTTTATTGCCCAAATACGGTGGAAAAGGAATGTATGGAATGCACGTACACCGTGCAGTGCTTGAGGATGGAGAAAAAGAATCGGGTATTAGTATCCACTTTGTAAATGAGGAATTTGACAAGGGGGAAATCATTGCTCAGTACCGCGTTAACATAGAAAAAGCCAGCAGTGCGGAAGAAATTGCGCAACTTGTGCAAGAATTAGAACAGCGACATTTACCTGAGACGGTCTATAAAGTCGTGAAACAATAAAGACGTTATGACATTTTTTGAAGGGTTTTCAACTGCCGAAATATTCAAAGCTACCATGGTGTTGTTTGCCGTGATTGACATCATTGGTTCCATTCCGATCATCTTAAAGCTCAAACAAACGAGTGGTGACATTCATGCTTTGCGCACCAGTATGGTTGCTCTTTGTATTATGATTGGTTTCTTGATCGTAGGTGAGAACATTCTACTGCTCTTTGGAGTGGAAGTAGAGAGTTTTGCCGTGGCTGGTTCTTTGATTCTCTTTGCAATGTCTCTCGAAATGATTTTGGGTGTTCAGTTATTCAAAGACGGTGCTTCTGGAAAAACAGCCAGCATTGTTCCTTTGGCCTTTCCCATCATTGCAGGTGCTGGATCGATGACTGCTATTGTCTCCTTGCGTGCGGAATATGAAACCATCAACATTGTAATCGCCATTATTTTGAACATCGCCTTTGTTTACCTCGTTTTGATTTCCACCAAGCGCTTGGAGCGCCTGCTTGGAGAGGGAGGAATTGCGATCTTGAAAAAAGTATTTGGTATTATTCTTTTGGCCATTGCCGTTAAATTGTTCACGGCCAATATTACGCAGATGTTGGGTTAGAACTTATTTTCCTGGACCGAAGGAGGTGCCAGAGTTGGTTCCTTCGATAACTTCAATACCGTTTTTATACGTTTTTTCAGTCACCACCTTTCCGTTTTTGTCGAATAGTAAGAACTTCCCGTCGCGCAGACCGTCCTTATAGTATATTTCTGTTACTTGAGCGCCGCTGCGGTCGAATTGTTTTTGAACTCCGTTTAACTCCCCTTTTTTATAGTTGGAAACGACAGCTGGCAAAACGCCTCCTGGGTGGTAAGCAATCCATTCACCTGTTTTTTCACCCTTGTTGAACTCTCCCGTTTCAACCAATTTGAAATCGGTTGGAGAAAAACGCATGTATTTGCCGTGCTGAAGACTCTCTACCCTATCGAAGTCTTTCAAAACACTATGCTCCATTTTGGATTTGGTATTGAAAATCTTGTAAGTAATGATCTCCTCTGGCATGCCGTTCTCGAAGTAGGTGGTCCAAACCCCTGTTTTCATGTTGTCTTTGTACTCTCCATCCAAACTTTTTCGGCCAGATTGATGGAAAGATTCCCATTTGCCATTGAGTAGTCCTTTGGTGAAGGTGGAGCGATTTTTCACCTTTCCATTTTCCCAATTGTTGACCCACGGTCCTTCTTCCAAGCCGTCGATGTATTTACCCTCCATCAAAAGCGTTCCGTCTTCGTACCAGGTACGCCATAGTCCATCTTTTTTATCTTCTTTAAAATCTCCTTCCTTGAATTTGGAGCCATTGCGGTAAACGTACTTCCAAAAACCATTTTTCTTACCTGCTTTGAACTCACCGGTATAGGCCAATTCACCTGTTGGATAGTTGAAAACCCACAACCCAGATTGAAGACCATCCACAAAGTCGCCTTCCATATCCAGGGTACCTTTGTTGGTATACCAACTCCAATGTCCTGTTTGAACACCAAAGTCGTACATTCCCTTTACCTTTTCTTTTCCATTGTCGTAATACATAACATAGCTACCGTCGAGGCTATCCATTTTGTAATGACTTACCTTCTGAAGGTCGCCTGTAAAAAAGAAATACTTCCATTCTCCATTTTTCTTTCCTTCCTTGAAGTTTCCGAGCAATAAAGGGTAATTGTACACCCCATACTCTTCGAAACTTCCATCCTTTCGTCCGTCCTTGTACTGATAATACTCCTTCAAGGATCCAGTGGTGAAATAGTCGAATAACTCTCCATTGCCATCCACAATGGTTTGCGTATGCGCTGAATCAGGCAAATAAAATTCGAGTACCAAGGCTTCGCCCTCAATGACTTCTTCCAAAGACTTCAAGCGGCCATCTCTGTAGTAGTATTTCCACTTGCCCACAGGCTTTTCGAGGTCGTACATCCCTTCCACTTTGAGTTCGCCTGTTTCATACCATTCTCTGTACACAGAATCCTGTTGCCCCATTTTGAAGTAACCTTCTTGGCGCATTTTTTTGTTGGCATAAAAAAGGACCACTTTCCCATTCAGTTTATCCTTGTAATAATCTCTTTCCTCTTCTAGCAAACCAGCAGGGTCGTAATATTTCCACTTGCCGTGCTTCATGGTTGTTTCACCGTAATTGTCCTTGTAATAACAACCAATACTTTGCAATTTCACACGGTTTTTATCGTAGTAAAAACTTTTCTTTTTGGTAAGATTTTCTTTTTCAATTTTTTGACCAAAAACCATGAAGGTGGTCAACATGAACAAAAGAGAGATGATTTTTTTCATATTCATTCTTACTAACGGTTGAATAGGTGACAGGTTACAAAGATCTGAATCCATTGATGATTAAAAACAGTCCAAACCCTACAAAAACGATTCCGATAAGTTGGTTCAAACCTTTTAACAAGGCAGGAGTCATCAAGGGGCGCAAACTTTTTGCTGCTGTAATCTTTAGTAAATCGATGGAAAAAAAGGTGGCCAGTATAATGGAAACATAAAATAGTACAGGGGTAGACGTAGTGTCGGTACTTTCTTCGGCGTAGGTCATCACCATGAACCAATAAAAGATAACGAGGGGGTTGGCCAAATTGAGCACGAAGCCTTTGAGCAATAAAGTTCGGTATTCCCCTTTCGCCTTCACTACGTTGCCCATTTCATCGACAACGATGGCGGTGGGTTTCTTGAAAAAATTGATGGTTCCGTAAATTAAAAACAAAATCCCCCCAATCATTTTCATCCATTCACTCTTGCTCCCCTGTGTGAGGGCTTGCACCTCTGAATAAAAAACATAGGCTATTAGAATATAGATAACATCGCTCAGGATGACACCTAAATCAAAGGAAATCGCTGCCCTAGTACCTTTTTTTATGCTGGTTTCGAGCAACACAAAAAAGACTGGGCCTATCATAATGCTCAGTATAAATCCGGTAACAATAGCCTTTAAAACAATATCCATAGCTTCCTTACAAAGGTAAAAGCATTCCTATGAATTCGTTGACTTGAATGGCTCCTTGATTTGGAAAGTTCCCACATTGGTTTGTGAATACCTCTGGGCACCTATAAAATGTAGGTAGGTTCAATACAAGATTTAAAGCAATTGCTTACATTTGTGGTCGTTAAAAAATGAGGCTTAGCTCATTGACCCAAGAAACATGAAGACAGCAACCGGAAATAAAAAATTAGAAGCGATCATCAAAAAAGTCGAAAAGGACGGAGTCGCTGCAAAAGGTTTGATCGAAGATTTGAAAGATCTTAGAGAGACTGCAAAAAAAGAAGAAGATCCTCTTGTAACCAAAGTATTGCGCTTAACATACGAATACCTTGCTGAAAATGAGGCGTTTGACGTGGAGGGTCAGTTCGACGAAGACGAGGAAGGAAACGAGTACCCGATAGAGGTAGAACAAAACGAAAACTTGTTATACTTGTTGAACCTTTTGACCAATGCAGATCACAAGATCAACCGCGAAGAAATTAAGGATTACCGCACTGCTTTAAAATTGGCTTTGTATTAAGCTCGGTGCAGGCAACCATTCGTAAATAAAGCCGTTATACAGGTAAGGTTTTATTTAAGCAAATCCTGACATGTGTTTCCACCTCTTTTAACATATGTCAGGATTTTTTATTTCCCCCAACTGAGATGGCACTCCTTTAGCTTTTCTTCGATTTTTTTTAGGGCATTCGGACCAATGCCGTGCCACGATGCCACTTCCTCTCTTGTGTATTTGATAAAATCAGAATAATCTTCTACACCGTGTGCTGCAAGGGCTCTTTTTGCTGGATTGGCCAAACCTACCCATTGCGAACCCACCCAAAGTAACTGTTCGCACCGTGGACAAACAGGACAGTCTGAAGTTTTTTCATAGCGATGTCCGTTAGAACAAATTCTCTCCATTAATCGCAGTATTGACAGTAAGACATGAATTTTTCTTTGTGTTTGAAAGGAGATGCAGGGTCGTACATTTCTGCAATTATTTTCTCCAGAACCTTCGGGAAAGCATCGAGCATTTCTTCTAGGCTAAAGTCCGGGCTTTGTAAAAACAAGCCGCCTTCTGGGTATTTGATGAAAGAAACGATTTCCAGTTTATTCGGAAGGGTTTTCAAATTTTCGCGTATCAAAAGTCCATAAATGAGCAATTGCAAAAGGAACTTGCCTGAGCCATCGTCTTTGGTCAAACTATCGAACATGATTTCTTCCAGCTCCCTGGTTTCTTTCGATTTCTTTTTGATCACAAAATACTCCTTGCTTGCGGATCCCGACTTGTAGTCGATCACCTCCATTTTTCCGTCGATGTAGTTGATTCGATCAATATTTCCCACAATGCGAATTCGTTTGGTCTGTCCATTCACCTCTATTCGAAGTTCGTGTTCAAGTGAGCGCTCCAAACCATAGATCCAACATGGCGATGGCAGTTGAGCAATGCGTTCTTTTTCGAAGTTTAAGAAGCGTTGCAAAAGTTTTTGGGCCATTTTGTAACTCAGGAAGTTTTTTCCAGTTAAAAAGGCCTTTGCATCATTGTCGTAGTGCTTCATAAAACCTTGGTGGACCTGATTGTCTGCCTTGGCTTGCATCTCTGCAATATCTACTGCCGTAAGCGCACGGGCCGATTCATGTTTCTCTCCCTTGCTGTTGTACATCGCAAAAGGGGTATACATGATTTCCAAGGCTTCGTGTAGGATGGTTCCCAAAGAACTGGCGTTGATTTCCTCTTCTACATCATCTTCTTCACCGAACTCCAGTAGGTATCGGAAGTAATAATCCAACGGACAGGAAATGAATTTATTGATCCCGGATGCGCTCAACGACCGTTCGAGCACCTCGTCTAATTTGGCTAAAATTTCAGGTGTTTTCTGGACCTCATCCAAGCGTACATTCTTGGTTTCTGCATTGAGGGTATAAACCGACTTTTCGATATGAATTTGCTTGTTTTCTCGCACCCATTCCAGTTCAATTTGTTGAAGGTATCGACTCGCTTCACTGCTCATCATTTCTTCCTTCATATTGGTGTAAGTAATGGTCAAATCCTTAACCTCATGTAGCAAACGATAAAAGTGATGTGCAAAAAGACCGTGTTTTTCTCTCGATGTAGGCATGCCCACTCCCGCTCGTAAATCCATCGGTATTAAGGTTTGCAAAGGGTTACCTGGTGGCATTTTACCTTCGTTCAAGCCCAGGCAAATAATGCGTTCGAAGTCGAGCATTCGGGTTTCCAAAAGTCCCATGATTTGGAGTCCCTCAATGGGGTTTCCCTCATAGGCAATGGCCGCGCTTTGATAACTCTGTTGGAACAAATTTCTAAAAGTCCTTCGTGCCATTTCAGGCGCTTCCGCCGTCCACTGATTGGCAAAGGTTTGCACACTCCCATCGAAAGCTCTAAGGATGGCTTTTTCAAATTCGTCTTCTTCCCCGAGAACCGCATAAACCATTCGATTCAAGCGGCGCATTACCTCCATGGCTTGCTTCCAATTATTTCCCCATGACTCACCCAAAAGGGTATAGAATTCAGCCAAATCTGCATGGCCATGAGAAACCCTTTCTTTTCCAATAAAGAGCTTGTTTTTATCGGTGATTTCCTTTTCTAGTTTCAATTGTTCTTTCGCACAACTTTTCGGAAGAAGGGCCAAGAAAAACGGATGTTTCCACAAACGCGCTAGGTCTTTGTGGTAATAGGCATTGTTGCTGTTAAACCGCTCCAAACTTTCTTGAAAGGAAAAAAGCAAATCAACCCACAACTTGATGGGTGTATTTCTCAACTGAATACCCATCGTTATGTTGGCCTTTTCTACATTCAATGGAAGGTTTTTAATCATGGGCATGACCAAATCTTCGTCGGCTAAAAGCAGCAAGGTTTGATCCATATCTTGCCGAGACAAATTTGCCAAAATAGTCGAGGCAACATGAACCTGACCGATGTGCTGGGTACACTCAATTACTTTAATTTCCTTGGCTTCGTTTGCCATGTTGTGAGAAACGAAGTGGGGTTGTTTGATTTCAAGAAAATTCAAGGCATCTCTCAAAAACGCCCCTGCCTCATGATGTGAAGGCTTAAGGTAAAAAGCGTCTGCATTGATGAGGAATTCTGCTCTACCCATGTTGCGCAACTGACGCATGATACTAAGCTCTGCCTTGGAAAGAGCGTTGAAACCAGCAAACAGAAAATGAGCCTTGTCGTTTCTCTTGAAGACGAGAGAAATATCCTCTGCTACTTGTCTAAAAGCCATGCCCCCATAGGCCAAATTGTTTGCTTTTAGGCTAGCTTGTAAGCGACCATAATACGTCGGAAGCCGATCCCAAAAGCGTAGGTATTTTTCCTGTGCTTCTGTAAGCGGCTCGTTTTCAGGGCTCCATCGTTCTATTTCGCGAATGTCTCTCAGGTTTTTGAACAAAAGATTGGCATCTACGAGGTACTTTTCCAATTCTTCAAAATCGGAAAGCAGCATAGGCACCCAGGTTAGAAAACTATCGAATGAGTTGTCTTCGTCTGATTCGCATAAGTCGCGGTGAATTTTGTACAGCTCAAAAATGGTTACCAATTTGTCCTGAATCCGGTAGGTGGAATTTTCTCTGATCCACTGATCGATGGTCCAAATTTCGGGCGCAAAGAAGGGCTTGGTTTGACGATCGGCCAAAGCCTTGAGCACATACTTTTTGGCACGAATAGAAGGCAAAACAATGACCAAGCGATCGAGGTCTAGTTTTTGGTTTTCAATGTAGTTCGCAATCTGTTGGACAAATTTCATGGCTATTTTTTACGGGATAAGAAACTCCAATAGGTCGAGCGATTGAGGGTTGAGCATTTCGCATCCGGGTAGGTTGTTTTGAAACCCTGCGGAAATTTCTTCTTCTCTTTTTTTGAGAAAACAGCTTGGTACGCCATCAACTTATCGTTGTACACTTCGAGAATATCTACAGCCGTTTTGGTAAGCGAGCGCCAGGTGTACAATTGGGATGGCAAGGCGTGAATATCGTTCCATTTTAAACGTTCAGTAAGGAGCCAGTTTCTCCACAATTCATTGCCATCGTATCGCCAATCCATGGATGAAAAGTTGTCGATCAGAGCATTTCGAATTCCGTTGTCGTGAAAATAAACAGTCAGTCCTTTTTTCATTTCATAGCGCTGACCAGTGGTATAGATCGGGACAATTTTCACGATGTAGGCTTTTTCGAAAAGTTTGACGTAGCGCTCCACCGTTTCGTTGTCGAGGTTGCACTTGAGCGCAATCTCGTTAAAGGAAAGCGCCTCGCCCATTTTGAATGCTAGCATTTGTAGGACTTTCAATTGTTGGTCCGTCTTATTGATTCTCTCCCCTACCGATAAATGACCCTTCAGCCAAGTTTTCACCAAGTTTTGGAGAAATTCTTTTTTGTCAACCGCTTCATTCACGCCGGGCAAGTTTCCATAAACGAGCAAATCAGGTAAGGTTTGTTCCAGTGTACCCATTCCCAAAACCTGAGCTCTTTCTCCAAAACTCAAGGGCCACCAATGAATCAAGGCGCCTGCGGAGGATAAAACCTCCTTGAATGTTTCGTCAATTTCCGGCTCAAAAGATGCAACCAAAATGAGGCTGGGTGCTTTTTCATCCATCAGAACGTCTTCCAAAAACTGATTCCAGTTCGCGATAAATTCAGCTTCGAGTAAAAGCAATGTGCTGCCACCTTCACTTTGGTTTTTTAAAAAATCCCATGAGAAGGTTTGATCTATTTTAGTCTTGTAGTTCTTTTTGGTGAAAATTTCATACGGGCGGTTCAATTCGGACAAACTGGCTTCAATGGCAGCTTGTTTACCACTCCCCTTGAGCCCCTTTACAACCACTACTTTGTTCTCCGCAAGAGCCTTTTTTAAAAAAGGACTTTGGTAGCGTTCTATCTGAGTTGGGGTAATTGTTTCAGTCATGAATTCGGATTTTTCCTACGATTTTTGCGGAAAAATAGCAATTATGACCTTGATGTAAACTTTTTAATGGATCACTTTATCAACATGATTATCTCCAAAAGCATAAGGCAAATAAGACAGGTTGGGTATCTCTTTGGTAATCAACAAAGGGGTTCTTTTTCCAACGGTGATGGTTCCATGAGTATCTTCTAAGCCCATGGCGTATGCTGCATTAATTGTTAAAGCATTAATGGCTTCTGCGGGTGTCATTTTCATTTTGATACAAGCCAGACTCAACACCACTTGAAGGTTTCCCGTTGGTGTCGTCCCAGGGTTGAAATCACTCGCAAGAGCAACGGCAAGTCCTTCGTCGATCATTCTCCTTCCTTGCGCAAAGGGAATAGAAATAAAATGAGAGCAACTCGGAAGGAGGGTTGCCATGCAGTCTGAATTTTTCAATGCGGCAATGTCTTCATCCGAAATTTCCTCCAGGTGGTCTACGCTCAATGCATTCAATTCAAGTGCTTTTTGGATGCCACCCATGATGGAAAACTGGTTGACGTGCACTTTTGGACGCAAGCCAAACCTAGCACCAGCCTGCAATATTTCCTCCATTTCCTCGACCGAAAAGTAGTTTCTTTCACAGAAAACATCGATGTAATCCGCTAGATTTTCCGCGGCAATAGCTGGAAGCATTTCATTGATAATCTGGTCAATATAACCTCTGTGATTCTCTTTGTATTCCTTCGGAAAAGCATGGGCACCTAAGAAGGTCGCTTTGATTTCAATCGGACTTTCTTCCTTCAAGCGCTTGATCACACGCAAAATTTTGATTTCAGCCTCGGTGCTTAATCCATAACCCGATTTGATTTCAATGGCACCTGTACCGTAGGACAGCACCAAATTCAATCGATCCTTTGCAGCCTCAAACAGTTCTTCTTCCGTCATTTCGCTCAAGCGACCAGCTGAATTTAAAATCCCACCACCTTTGGCAGCAATTTCCTCGTAGGTGAGTCCTTTTATTCGGTCTACAAACTCCTCCTCTCTCGATTTCGCAAAAACCAAATGCGTATGTGAATCACAGAAAGCAGGTAGAACGTACTGATTTTCGGCGTCAATAATCTCCACATCGCGCCAATCAATCATTCCTTCCCATTCATCCATTCTACCGTAACCGATTATTACCCCATCCTCTTTCGCCACATAGGCATTTTCAAGAATGGGTAGGTTTTTCATCTCCTCGCCTTTCAAAAAACGCGGAAAATTTTCACCTGCTAATACGAGTCCTTTGATGTTTTTAATGAGTTGTTTTGCCATGGTTGCAATGTTAAGGAATCCTTCGGAAAAATTTCTCAATAATTTTTTCTCAATTTGTTTGTAGAATACAATAAATGTATACCTTTGCACCACCTTAAACGGTAGGTATTGAATGCCTCGGTGGCGGAACTGGTAGACGCGCTGGATTCAAAATCCTGTTCTTTCGGGAGTGCCGGTTCGATTCCGGCCCGAGGTACAAAAAACAGAATCAGAAGCAGAATGAGAATGATGCGATTGGTTCTGTTTTTTTTTGCTCTATACATTCCTGTTTCTCAATGAATTGACATTAAATTAATGTCCACGGATTGTACTTTGCTCATTTGATTCTTCAGTTATAAAGAGGCAAGAGAATAGAAAATCTTGTAAAAAATGATCGGTAATAAAAGAAATGTTAGTCAGGTTCGCCCCGATAGCTATCGGGACCGGCCCGAGGTACAAAAAACAGAATCAGAAGCAGACCGCCGTAGGCAGCAGCGTAGCTAATGAGAATGATGCGATTGGTTCTGTTTTTTTTTGCTCTATACATTCCTATTTCTCAATGAATTGAATTTAATTACTGTCGACAGATTGTAACCTGTTCATTTTATCTTCCATTGTAAAAAAGAGCTTCGTGCTTTTCTGTTTGCATTGTTTTGATTGAGATCCGTTGAGACTTATGTAAATTCATTGTTATATGTACTACTTTCAATTATGGGAACTGTTTATATTCTCTATTCTGAGATATTAGATAAATACTACACAGGGAGCTGTCGCGATTTGGAAACTAGGTTGAAACAGCATAAAAATAAAGTGTTTGCTGGTGCTTTCACATCAAAGGCAGATGACTGGATTTTATTCTATTCCATTAACTTTTTAGACCACAACCAAGGAAGGAAAATTGAAAATCATATCAAAAAAATGAAGAGTAAAAAGTTCATTGAGAATTTGAAAAAATACCCTGAGATAGCAGAGCGACTAAAATTAAGATATCAACCCGGTTCGCCCCGATAGCTATCGGGACCGGCCCGAGGTACAAAAAACAGAATCAGAAGCAGACCGCCGTAGGCAGCAGCGTAGCTAATGAGAATGATGCGATTGGTTCTGTTTTTTTTGCTCTATACATTCCTATTTCTCAATGAATTGAATTTAATTGGGATCAAGACCAAATGTTGGGGACTGAACAAATGAATGTTAAACTGCTTCTATTTCAGCAAAACTCAGACTTTAAAGAGCAAAACAAAAACTTTCATTGCCTTTCTATTTTAGCATCCGCTCAAAGGCATACGAAAAAAGTCCAGCATTGTGCATACTGGACTTTTCATACATTGCTGACCGATGGTTTAGATTGGTCTTTCAGTTGAAATAGGTCTGGTTAGAGTAAGTGAACAAAAGCTCAATTGATTTTTACAAAACCCCTAAAAATCAAAAATCTCGCCTGGCAGCAAGATTTTCGATTCGATTGGTTATTAAGTTTGTTCTAGTGAACGTTAGTGACGCTAAATTACAGCAGTCTGTTTCTTTCTACAATGAAATATTGATAAACGGCACGTAAAATGTATAAAAGGTAAAAACGCTTAATCCAAAGCCTGTTCATATAAGCACCCCAATATCAATCAATTATACATTAACATTTCTTTTTATATTGTTAACATTGGCTTGTTTTCGTGGTAAACTGTACCCTCGACTTTTGCATCGATTTAGAACATACCATGAAAAAATTAATCTCCTTTATTGTTTTGTTGCTGGCCTTTTTGGGACATGCGCAACAAGATTCTGTTATTTTTCCAAGAGAAAGCACTTGGAAGTATTTAGACGATGGTTCCGACCAAGGTACACAGTGGAAAAACACACTCTTTCTCGATTTGTCATGGGCTTCAGGTCAGGCTGAATTGGGATATGGCGACGTTCAAACGACCACCGTTAGCTACGGACCAAGCGCGAGCAACAAGTATCCAACAACCTATTTCCGTACGAATTTCACACTTGGATCCTTGCTTACGGGGACGGATGAATTGGTTTTGCGTTTGAAAAGAGACGACGGGGCAATTGTATACATCAACGGAACGGAGGTACACCGCGTGAACATGCCAAGTGGACCGGTTACTTATTTGGACTACGCCAATGGAGTGGTGGACGGTGCCAACGAATCAACATTTTTCGAAACAGTTATTGACCCTTCTTCAGTAAATCTTGGTAACAACGTAATTGCTGTTGAAATTCACCAAGCCAATGCCACTAGTTCGGATATTTCTTTTGATTTGGAATTGGTCGTTCGCACGCCAGAGGCTTTGATTCCGCCGGTTGATTGTTCTTCCGATTTGGATTCATTACACATCTCTCGATTCACTTCCGTTATGCCTTCTGCTCAACCAGACTCTTTGCGCATACCGAGCACCCATACCTTTCAATTATTAATTCAGTCTGGAACGCCTTACACCAACTCTGCAGATGGGAATATGAAGGGGACCTTCGACTTTACAGGTTACGTTCCGCGCGACAGCAGTAGTCGATTGGGATATCTTTCGGTCAATCACGAAGCAGGTTCTTTCCCAGCAGCTGGGGTGTCCATGATGGACATCGTATTTGACACGGCCGTTCACATTTGGAACATTACCAATAATCGACCGGTTGATTTCACCAGTGTACAAGGAACGGGAAGAAACTGTTCAGGTACCGTGACGCCATGGAATACCATTATCACAGCAGAAGAGACCTTACCTGGAACAGACGCCAACAACGATGGATATGAAGATGTGGGCTGGTTGGTAGAAATTGACCCAGCTACGGCAACTGTAATTGATCACGACAACGACGGAGTTGCTGATAAGTTATTCAAAATGGGATTGATGTCGCACGAAAACTGTGTTGTATCTCAAGATAGAAAGACCGTTTACTTTGGAAACGACCAAAACCCTGGATATGTGTTCAAGTTCATTGCCAATGAAGAAGAGCATTTGGAAAGTGGTGACTTGTTTGTGATGAAGCTCGATGGGGCTTTGGATGCAACCACAACTGGGTCTTGGGTGGGGTTGCCCAACTTTACACCCAACGATTGCAATAGCATTACATCTTACGCCTCCTCTGTAGGTGCGACTAATTTTGACAGTGTAGAAGATGTCGAAATCTCCCCTCGTGATGGAAAAATTTACTTCACCTCTAAAGCCTCGAGTAGAGTATACCGATTCAGAGATTTAGGAATGAATGTGAATGCTGTGGAAGTATTCGTTGGAAACGCTTCGTCGGAATACGTTATCGAAACCGAAAACGGATTGGTTGAAGAGCAATGGATGGGCGGAGTTGACAATTTGACTTTCGACAACGAAGGAAACCTTTACGTCATTCAAGATGGTGGAAGAAATCACGTTTGGATGGTTCCTTACTGCCACACTCAAGAGCACCCAGCCGTAAAATTATTTTGTGTTACGCCAGCTGGATGTGAGCCTACAGGAATGACATTCACGCCAGATAATCGCTTCATGTTTCTCTCTATTCAGCACCCAAGTGCCTTGAACAATTACGCACAAACAGATGCAGCTGGCGCACCAGTAATTTTTAACAAGGAATCTTGTATTGTTATTGCCCGCAAGGAATACTTAGGCCCTGAAGCCATTTCAGAAGAGCCAGGTAATGGTGGCGGTAATGCTGGACTAGAAAAATTGGAAGGGAAGATCGATACCGAGTTATACCCGAACCCAACATCTGGAAAAGTAAATGTTCAGATCAATAGTTCGATCGCTGCTCCGGTTATCATCCGAGTAACAGACTTGCTTGGAAACTCCGTTCGCGTATTGAGCAAGCAGCTTTCTATCGGCGATAACCACATGGAAATTGACCTTCAGAACCTTCCAGCTGGAATTTACCAAGCTACCTTATATGTGAATGGTCAAACTCAGGTTAAAAAAATTGTCAAAAACTAAACCACACTCGTTGAAAACATTAGGTATAATTGCTGTTGCTCTCTTTTTGGGGAGCAACAGTTTTTTTGCTCAAACTGGGCCGAAAACAGACCTTAAAGCCTACTATACCTTGCCAGAGGCCTTGGTTCATCCAGATTCGGTGCAATACCTGAGTTTTCGACTTGGAAAAACGGAGCACCTTTCAACTGAAATCGGAAAGCTTAACCAGTTGCAGTATCTCGATTTGAAAGGCACCTATCTCTATACCCTACCATCTGAAATTGGCCAAATAACCACCCTTTTTCACCTCATCCTGAGCGAGAATCATCTTCAAAAAATACCAGCCTCTTGTTCCAACTGGAAGTCCTTGTCATTTCTACAAGCGGACAACAATCAATTTGCCGAAATACCCATTGGTTTGACCAACCTGGAGCATTTGGAGGTGCTTGACTTTTCGTACAACTCCTTAGCCGCTTTGCCCGTAGACATGAAGTGGCCCGAATTGAAATATTTAGGCTTGAGTCACAATTCTTTGCTCCATCTACCAACGGCTATTAGATCCCTTCGGAATTTGGAAATTTTGCGAGCCAACTACAACCATATTCGCTTCTTGCCTCAAGCCATCGTTCAACTATCCTCATTGCGAGAACTGAATTTGGCCCACAACGAAATGGAACGATTCCCCAGCGGATGGAGGCGCTCCAGTCAACTGAAAATACTTGACCTTTCCTTCAATCAACTGCAAGACTTACCGACTGATTTAAAAAAACTAAAGCATCTGGAGGTTTTGAATTTGAGTCACAATCAATTCAAAGTACTTCCTGAAGTTCTCTTTAAACTACCTTCTTTGAAGACCTTGGTACTTACCGGAAATTCCCTGCAAACCGAAGATCTTTCGCGGATCAAAAGTCAAAATCCAGAACTTCAAATACTTTATTAATGAAGACCAGAATGCGCATTTCCTTTTACTTGTGTGTGCTCATTTCCATAATGTGCGTGCTCATGCTGTCTAGTAATCAGCGGGAAGAATTCATGGAGGAAAACCTTCCCCTCCAAGAAATTCTCCATCGCTACGATGGTCATTTACACAACTTGATTCAGGAAGTTGAAGAAATGAAATCTTTGGTGAAATCCATCGATCAAAGTTCCATGAAAACGCGGTTTTTACAGGCAAGATTGACCTATAAAAAAATCGAATGGTTGGTCGAATACCGCTACCGCGAAAGTGCCTTGAAAATAAATGGTCCGAACTTACTCGAGGCGGAGATTTCGCAACCCAACATTCCCATATACCCGAGTGGATTTCAAGTACTGGAAGAAGCCGTGTTTGCTGAACCCTATCAGCGGTCGAAGGTTCAATTTCAACTAGATGGACTAATCGGGGCGCTTCAGCGTGTACAAAAGCTCCCGATCGGTTATTTGTCGGCAAGCGAAATCGTTTACGCACACAAGCTCAATTTGTATCGATTGATTTCCAAAGGACTCGTTCATTTCGATACCCCAATAGCAGAAGCGGGTCTTTTGGAGGCTCCAGTTGCCCTTCTTTCCCTGAAGCAAGATCTTGTTTCTTTGGAAGCTTCAGCGGATTTGGTCCAATTAATCGATCAATCCACGGCTTTTATAAAAGCAAATTTGGCTCAAACGAACTTTCCCTATTTTGACTTGTTCAACCGATACCTCAACCCCCTTTGCGACCAAGTGGTAGACTTGCAGTTGGCCTTTCAGAAAAGAGACAACACAGCTCCATTTCAGCATTCGGCCATCCGAAATGAAGCCGGAAGCATGTTTGCTCCGAATGCCTTCGATCCTTTTTACTTTGCACCAAGCGATGCACTTCCACTCGACTCGCAAATCGTACGGATTGGTGAGCAATTATTTCGCGATAAACGACTTTCTGCCGATGGAAAACGTGCTTGTATCAGTTGCCACAAAACTGAACTGAGTTTTACGGACGGACTCAAGGTTAATCAATCCATAGCCTCCTCTCCCTTGCTGAGAAACACTCCCACCTTGTGGAATGCTGCCTACCAAAACAACCAATTTGCCGACAGCCGAATCGTTTACCTAGAAGACCAAATACATGCGGTGGTAACCAACAAAGATGAAATGGACGGCACCTTTTCCCAAATTGTTCAAACGCTCAACAAAAACAAGGATTATCGCAGCGAATTTGATCGTTTGTTTGGAAAAAAAGGTCTAACTGATAGGAACCTAAAAAGGGTGCTTGCCGCCTATATGCGTTCCCTTTCTGCCTTCAATTCAAAATTTGATCAAGCCATGCGCAATCCAACCGAAGGAGACGAAAATTTGAAGGTTGGCTTTGACTTATTCATGGGGAAAGGAAAGTGCGGCACTTGTCATTTTGTTCCCCTTTTCAACGGCTCATCCAGTCCATATTTCGACAAGATTGAAAGCGAGGTGTTGGGCGTTCCACAATCCAAGAACAAACCTTCCAACGTTGACCCAGATCTAGGGAAATACAATCTTTACCACATCCCACATCAAAAACATGCTTTCAAAACCGTGAGTCTTCGCAAGGTCGGCCATACCGCTCCCTACATGCACAATGGTGTATTTTCCACTCTCTACGAAGTGATGGATTTTTACAACAATGGAGGCGGAACAGGATATGCCATCGACTTGGAAAATCAAACTCTTTCACCCGATTCACTTCACCTCACGGAAGGGGAAATCCAACAAATCATATCCTTTTTGGAATCGCTTTAAAAAACGATGAGTGTTCCATAAGCGCATCCTATGGAGGTTTTCACTTGAACGGTATATCTACCGGGTTTAATTTGTGGCTGAATAGACTCCTCTCCATTACTGACTGTACCGCGATAAACTTCCACACCCGCAATATTGATAATAACCACTTCAGCACTTTGCCAATGGTAAGGTAAGATAAAAGTGAAACTCCCTTTGGTAGGGTTGGGAACCAAGCGCAATGAGCTTGTCTTCATTTCATCCTTGTAGACATATATCCAGGGATAATACGTTTGTTTCCCATCCAAATCTACCTGAACCAACCGGTAGTAGGCCCATTCTCGAAGAGGATCTGTGTCTGCAAACGAATAGGACGTATTTTCGTTGGTGGTACCCCTTCCCTGTACCTTCGGTAAGTCCCACAGTACCTGCCCATCGGGTGACTTTTGCCAAAAGAAATAGGCATTATTTTGTTCAGAAAACGTGGACCAAACACAGGCAACATTCGTTCCGTCGAACTTCGCTGAATAACCTTTCAGATCGACCCCTAGAGCCACAGAGCTGTAGCAGATTACCAATTCGTCATTGATGAATATCTCGTAGTAATAATAATTTTCCTCATCCGGCTTGCAATGATGGCATTTTAGTTCATTTCCAGTAAGTTGACAGCCACAAACGGCAACAGTGTCTCCATTTGTATCATAAAATACAACCGTTCGATTCGCTTGTCCATTGCCCACTGCTCCATTTTGGAAAACAGGACATTGCGCATGAATTTGGCTAATAGCCAAGTATAGAAAAAGAACAAGTGTATGACTAGACTTGAGCACAGTAGGGATTGAAATGCAGGTGAAAGTTAAACAAAATGATGGATGGTAGACTAACTTACTAGTTTAAGTTTGAGTATCCATAGGACAAACGCTCTTTCCTGTGTAAATTCATATCGAATGATGTCCCGACCTTGTTCGCTAGACTTATATCAAGAATTCATAAGCAAACTGTCCAAATCTATATCCGCGACTCCATTGACAATCATATCTGGTTTGAAGGCATATTTTTCTAAATCCTCCTTTTTGGAAACACCTGTCAGGGTAAGTATGGTGGTGTACCCCAATTGGATTCCTCCAAGAATATCGGTATCCATGGTATCGCCAATAATGATGGTTTCTCGAGCCTCCAATCCCAAAGTTTTTCTGGCTAAGCGCATCATGACAGGGCTGGGTTTACCAACGGAGAATGCCTTTCTACCTGTCGCCTCCTCTATCATGGCCACAATGGATTTGATTCCTAAATTTTCCCATCCCGCTTTTTTCGGACTTGGATCCAAGTTGGTCGCGATCAATTTGGCACCATTCAAGATCATGTCTACGGCTACGCTTACCATTTCCAAGGTGAAGTTTCGACCTTCTCCTACAACCACAAAGTCTGGATTGCTTTTAACAATCTCATATCCTTCCTGCAATAAACTTTGAATCAATCCACCTTCTCCAAGAACATAGGCCGTTCCTTTTGGATGCATGAAAGAAAGAAACTTGGCAGTGGCATGGGCACTCGAGAACACGTTTTCCGGAACGATATTGATTCCCATTCTGGCCAATTTGTTCACCGCATCTAAGGGTGTTCGTTGGCTATTGTTGGTCATAAACATGAATGGAACTTTGCGCTCCTGCAACTCAGCGATAAACTTGTCTGCACCCGGAATCAATTGATTGTTACCGTATATCACCCCGTCCATGTCTATTAAAAAACCTTTCTCCATAAGTCAATCGTTTCTCTGTAAAATTAACAGGTTCTACTTGGATACGGTTCAATGAACGGTACACTCGGCAGTCAAAACAAGGACAATTAACGGAATGTTAATGTAGAGTACGTGAGTGTCCATTAAAAATCAAAAATACTGGTTTCCTCGTTTATCCCAATAATTCGCTTAATAATCCCTCCATCTTCTCCGGTTTGGTCGTGGGCGAAAAACGCTTCACGGGCTTGCCATTTCGGTCGATGACAAACTTGGTAAAATTCCATTTGATCCGTCTTCCAAACAAGCCTCCGCGCAAATGTGCCTTTAGGTACTTGAACAAGGGATGCGCATTATCACCATTCACTTCAATTTTTTCAAATATTGGAAAGGAAACCCCATAATTAACCTGACAGAACTCTTGAATTTCCTCGGAAGTTCCTTTTTCTTGACTGCCAAACTGATTGCAAGGAAAGCCCAAGATGATCAAGCCCTTGTCTTTGTATTGCTGATACAATTTCTCGAGTCCTTCGTATTGAGGAGTCAAACCACATTTGCTAGCGGTATTGACCACAACTACTGTCTTCCCTTTAAAATCAGACATTTTAATGTGCTCCCCCGCTATGGAAGTCGCTTCGAAGTCATAAAAATTCTCTTTGCTCATCTGGATGTAACAAGTTTTGCGGCGAAAAGTTGAGGTGAAAATAAAAAATCATGACCCATCTCTGAACTAGCTACGCTGCTGCCTCTGGCGGTCTCATTCTCATTCTGAGAAATATGGGGTCATGTTTTTTAACATCATTTGAAATCTCGCAATATAGTGGTGTTTCGTGAATTCTTTCCTCTATTGAAATCGGTCATTTAGATGCAAATAGTAACCTTACAATATAATGTGTGTTTCTTTAATAGCTTCTCTTAGTTGATCATCTACGTTCACTGATCTTGCATAATCGTCCCAATTAGAAACGGTAGTAGATACCTTTTTTATTATCTCTTCAGCATTTTTTATATTCATGTTCTTACCTATGGTCAACAAGTCTTGATGTGTGATATTTTTCCTTTTACCATTGATACTTAGTGCATGTTGACTTACCCACTCGCTTCCTGGTCTGTATGCATGACAAACATCATATGCTGGGGACAAGCTCCACTCACCAGACTTATCCATTACAAAAGCAAAGTTCTTAGTATGGTCATCACAGTTGCGTGACATCACGTTGAATACCATTCTGCGGAAGAGTTCTTGAGCCTCTGGGTAGCTCAAGCCAAGCATACGCATGGTTTCAAACAACTCCTCATAGCTGTACAACGTGACTTCATTAAAATCATAGTGTCTCATGGCACAGAAAGTTTGAACATGAATTTTTCCTTTGCCGTGTTCTCTATCGAAGCGTTTTGTCATGAAGTGTGCCCTTCCATTTTCTTCTAATAATCTACACTCCATCATTTGTATTCCAGCATCCACAGCCATGTGGTAGTATGCCATTTCTACTCGTCCATACCCCTTAGATGCTCCGAATTGTGAGTCTGAAACACCATCGAACTTAATGAGCCAATGTTCAAATCCCTTAGGAGCGCTCGCTTGCCCACTTCTAACTTCTCCTGTTTTTTCGTTGAATGCGATTAAGGCTTTTGCTCTGGCTCCACCTGCAGAAGAACCAATCTTTAGAATCTCAAAAAGGGCATTCTCTTCTTCTTCAGTTAAGTTGGTTGTAAAATCCTTCCTACCCGATAGTATTTCGTCCGCAATTTCTATAAGGCTACCTAATACGATTTTGGTAGATGTGTTCTTTGATTTTGGTTGAACTGGCTCGAATTCCAAAGCTCCCATTCCACGCTCTCCTATAAAGCATAGTGTCTCAACTGGGTTCAAACTATTTGTAGGCCTACCTTGTCTTGAGAGCCAAGTATTGATTAAAGCATTTCCATATTTGTCTGGAAGAACGTCTGCCAATAGTCCAGGCAGTCCTTTAAATGTTGAGTTATTTCTGTTTTCGGGAAACTCGAACCAATTTTCTCCTTGACTTATAGGCATTAGAATAGGAGATAAATCGAGTTCTAATTTTAGAAAATCCTTATCATATTGGAATGTTCCCAATCCAGTTTCTGGGTTCCAAGCTATGGCTCCTACTCTTTTGTTCCAGATGTTAACGAAAGCACTGTTTATCATTACCAGTCAGATTTTTTAGCAGTTGAGTCTCCACTTTGTCCAGAAGCCTTTTGACGTTTCTTCATTTCCATTTCAGCTAACTTAATTGGGCTGATTTGCTGTGTTACCTCAAATGATTCGAATACATGTAGTTTATTAAGTATTCTGAGTACTTGAATTAGTGTTACTAATTGACATCTTCTTCCCAATTCCATATCAGAAAGGGTAGTTCTGTTAATTCCAGCTCTATCAGCAAGGTCTTTTTGTGTTATGTTTTGCTGTAGTCGATGGTGTCTTACAAACTCACCTATTGTATGAATGATGGCATCATCACTCATTTTGTAAATATTTTTGATGTTTTTATCCGTCATTAACTCGATATTTTGTGTTTTATGATGGTTATATCCAACAAATATAATTATTTGTTTATAGTTTTATAGCCTATAAATGATGGCTTTAACAGTCATTATTTCATCATTTTGTGCTTTATGATGGTTTTACACATCATAAAATAAGCGGGTTGAACTTATTTTTCAATGTTAAAATTTTACTCCAAACAGAGTTCCAGATACCTCAATGTCATTAAGCTGGAAATTCCGTTCAAACTGAGCATGGTATTCCGCTCCAAAGTGAGCCACCTGAAAATGGTTTGATTTTCGGCTATTGGTTACCGTTCGTTTAGCCTTTAAAAAAAGGTCAAATAAAAGCAGAACGTTCTCATTCACATTAGCTGCGCTGCTGCCTCCGGCGGTCTGCTTCTCATTCTCATTCTCATTCTCATTCTGAGAAGTGGTCCCACTCTGACCTCATTTCATTCCGTCAGACAGGCTGGGCTTACCTCGACTCCCTGTCGGTCGCTTAGCATAAACTTCTCGCCCAAAATAGTTTTCACAAAAAAAGCAGAACGTTCTCATTCACATTAGCTGCGCTGCTGCCTCCAGCGGTCTGCTTCTCATTCTGTATCGTGGTCCCACTCTGACCTCATTTCATTCCGTCAGACAGGCTGGGCTTACCTCGACTCCCTATCGGTCGCTAAGCATAAACTTCTCGCCCAAAATAGTTTTCACAAAAAAAGCAGAACGTTCTCATTCACATTCTGCTTCTCATTCTGTATCGTGGTCCCACCTGGGCTCGAACCAGGGACCACCTGATTATGAGTCAGGTGCTCTAACCAACTGAGCTATAGGACCGGCGTACTCGAAGAGGAACTGGAAGCATTCCAAATCTCGTACGGGGTGCAAATATAGCACGCAGAAAGTTAATAGCAAGAAAAAAATTAGCCTTGAAAGACTTGTTTACGTAGGAGCCAAATTTTCCAGAGCAATCCAAGAATCATACTGGCAAAAAGTAGGTGAATCACACGAGCCACCCCGGGCAAATCGAGATAGGCTAGGGAAACCCCGCTAACGAGCTCAACAGCAAGCAACACGAAGATTAAACGAATGCGTGCGTTTTTTTGGCCTTTCTCATTTTTATAAGCCATATAAGCCAAGAGCAACAGGACCAACCAAGAGAAACTTCGATGGATAAAAAAGACCATTCCTAACTCATCGGCCCAAAGGTTTTGTCCGATTCCATCTCGAATCAACGCATCAATATCTTCTCGAACTTGAGTTCCCAAAAACATCTGAGCGAAGATGATTAACAAACTCAATCCTGCCAACCAATTTTGTAAACTCGATGCAGGCTGTTCACCCTCTTTTTTCTCTGAAATATCGTGAATGATGTAAATCTGAAGTCCAAGAATAATGAGGGCGAAAAACAAGTGAACGGTAATTGTCCAAGGCACCAAGTTCGACGCCACCACAATGGATCCTAACCAGCCTTCGAAGCCCATTAACACTAGATTTACGAACGTCAAGATTAAAAGCTTTCTGTTTTTTCGGTAGCGCAATAAGGTCCAGAAAAACAGCAGTAAAACGACGTTGCCCCCCAAGAAGCCGACCAATCGATTTCCGTACTCGGTCCAAGTACGGGCAGCATTGAACGGTTCTTCCATTCGAAGGTAGGGGTCGTTAACCAACTTATCAGCTGTCTCTGCCATTCCCATTGAACGAAGAAGTTTTGCAAACTTTTCAGCTTTTTTTATGCGCTTTTCAAGCAAATGATCCTGAATGTCGGCAGGCAGCTGTGCTTCTTCCGTCGGAGGCACCCATTGTCCAAAACATCGGGGCCAATCTGGGCATCCCATTCCACTTCCCGTGGTCCGCACCACCGAACCGGCAATAATCACCAAATAAATCAAGATTAAGGCTGCCCAATGGAAGCTTTTGTAACTACGTGAGACCTGCATAACACAAATTTAATCAAGCATGGCATTATGACACGCAAAGCCTTGGTTTTGTTCACTCTTCATCTGCTACCGTTAAATAAATAAAACCACCCGTAAAAAATTACACCTTGTTTAATCTACACGACTTCAGTACTTTTCCCATTGAAATTGAACCACATACTACAAAAAGAAAGTTGAAGACAGCACTACATACATTCCTTTTCATCCTTTTGAGTCTCTGGACCTTCCAGTTGAATGCGGCACACATTGTGGGAGGGGAAATGTACTACGAGGATTTGGGCAACAACAATTACCGTGTTCACGTTATCATATACCGTGACTGTAATTCACCTGGAGCTGCTTACGACGACCCTTTAACCCTCGGTGTTTTTGTCGGTTCCACGCTTCAATCAACCATCCAAATTCCCTTTCCTGGAAGTACCGTATTACCGCTCATTTTTAGCAATCCTTGCAACATTACCAATCCCAATGTCTGCACGCAAAAAGCAGAATACATACAAGATGTTCAACTTCCCGCCATATCCCAACCCTATCAATTGGTTTACCAGCGTTGCTGCAGAACGAGCAATGTTACCAATATCACCACACCAGACGATTACGGACTGACACTTTTTTGCTTCATTCCTCCCAAAACGCAATTTGCCTTTAATACGAGTGCGCGATTCAACAACTACCCGCCTCTGGTGATTTGCAACAACGACAATTTGCAATTCGATCACAGTGCCTTCGATCCAGATGGGGATAGCCTTGTCTACTCCTTGGTAACTCCTTATCACGGTGGGGCTTCAGGAAACCCGCAACCCGTACCTCCTGCTGGTCCTCCCTACACCAACATTGCTTGGCAACCCAATCACAGCGCCAATTTACCGTTCGGACCAGGTTCATTTTTGGGCATCGACCCGCAAACAGGATTCATGATTGGTCAACCGTTCAACACGGGTCTGTATGCCGTGGGAGTGCAGGTAGACGAGTACCGAAATGGGGTTTTGATCAATACCACAGTGCGCGACTTTCTCTTTTTGGTTATCCAATGTCAGTTTACCCTCAATGCTCTTTTGCCTGGTCAGACGCAGCTCCCTGATTTTGAAGGATATTGCAACGGATTGGACGTCAATTTTGAAAATTACAGCAGTGGTGGAACTTCTCAGCATTGGGATTTTGGGGTGCCCCATTTAACGGATGATACCTCCAATGTTTTTGAACCTTCTTATACCTATCCAAGCAATGGTCAATACTTGGTTACGCTCGTTACTACCAATGGAACCTGTACCGATACGGCCTATATGAATGTCATTGTAAACGAGCCGGTAACGGTTGATTTTGAGGCGACCGATTCTATTTGCATTGTCAATAATTCAGTAGATTTTCACGGAAGTGTGGTCAATCATAACAATGGAACTTTGAGTTGGGTTTTTGGTCCGGATGCCACCCCAAATACAGCGGGAAATACCCTAGATTACTTCAATGTAGTCTACAACCAACCTGGACTCTTTCCAGTAAAATTTGAATACAATAGCACTTACTGTCAGGCGGACACAACCAAGGACATTTATCTTTTCCCGAAGGCTACAGCCAACTTCAATCCTCCATTTCAATACGAGTGCGATGGACTGTCCATTGCCTTCGAAAACCATTCCACGGACGCACTCTCCTACCACTGGGATTTTGGAATCAGTGGAACACTGGAAGACACATCTGATCAATTTGAACCGACTTTTAGCTACAATCAAAACGGTTTTTACACCACTACCCTCATCGCTTATTCTTCGCCTGGTTGTGAAGACACAGCAACTTTCACTTTTGAGGTTTTCAAGGATGTATATCTCGAAATTCAAAGTGTGGATTCCATGTGTATTTCAGACAATGTGCACGACTACTTGGGTATCGTACATGGGCCTGACATTTCGACTTATTCGTGGGATTTCGGTTCACATGGTAGTCCCCAGTTTGTCTCTGACACCAACGCCTACCAAGTGGCTCTTGACACAAGCGGTTATCATACCATTACCCTTTATTCGAGTTACTTGGATTGTTTGGACTCCATTACCAAAGAAATCTTCGTTTACGCCTTGCCGACCATCGATTTTGACTTTGAATACGGGTTTCAATGTTACCCTTATCTGAGTCATTTTTACGACGGTTCGAGTGCCGATTCGGAGATCCATTATTTGTGGGATTTCGGTAACGGGCAAACCTCATCAGAAATGAACCCGTCCATGATTTACACCCAAGCGGGCACCTACCCGATTACTCTGACGATATGGACCACAGAGGGCTGCGTGGATACCTTAACTCTGGTGAAGGACAACATTGAAGGGCCAAGACCAGAACCGATCTCCCATTTTACCACTAGCGATTTGCAATTGGATGTGTGTGACCGAGATTTGAAAATAGTTGACCTATCTACTGACGTTAAGTTCATTCATTACAATATTGATCAAAATTTTTATCCGAATGCCGACTCTTTGTTTAGTTACCAGTTCACAAAATCTGGACTTCATCATGTCATCCAAATAATTGAAAATGAATATCAATGCGTGGATTCGTCCGAGCA
Organism: Crocinitomicaceae bacterium; assembly: GCA_025210175.1. Classification (GTDB taxonomy): domain Bacteria; phylum Bacteroidota; class Bacteroidia; order Flavobacteriales_D; family Crocinitomicaceae; genus UBA2040. The sequence continues at coordinate 25,345 of JAOASF010000049.1, forward strand.
GGAATTGTTTGTGGATGCCTTTTATTTTTACGTGCCCAATACCTTTACCCCCAATGGAGATGAATACAATAATTCCTTTGGTCCTGAAATGGATCAATTAACCGACGAATGGCACATGCGCATTTACGACCGTTGGGGAAATTTGTTGTTCGAAAGTTTTGATCAAGCCGCTCGCTGGGATGGTAGTTATAAAAACAAATCTTCTCCAGATGGAATTTACAGTTACATCATTGAAATGATCGCCTGCGGTGATGAGGACAAATACCGCACGGTAACTGGACACGTTGCCCTTCTACGTTAGGATTTTTTATCGATTTTTTGCGAAGCTTCTTACAACCTATTCTCCTGAATTACGTTAGTGTAATACATGAAAATGATTGGTATTGTAGGTTTGGGTTGGCTCGGAACTCCATTGGCAAATAATTGGGCTTTGAAGGGTTACAAAGTATGGGGTACTACAAGAGATGCTAATAGAGAACGCTTCCAAACGCTATCCGATCAAGTAGAAGTACTGGAATGGCCAGATGGTGACCCAAAAGTGCTTGAAGAAAAACTCTCAATAACGGATGTTTTGTACCTAACGCTTCCTCCTTCTGCCTTCGAAGGGAAGAGTGTTTCGGTTGTCAAAAACCTTTTGGAAAAGGTACAAGAAAACGGAATGGTAGTGTACACCAGTTCTATCGGAGTCTATGCTTCCAAAGAAGGCGAGATCAACGAAAATTCACCGCTCAATGAGGACCACAAGGTGGTGCAAACGGAGCGGGTATTAGCCGCTTCCAAGGTCAAAAAGAAAGCAATCGTTCGCCTGGGCGGATTAATCGGAGGAAATCGTCACCCGGTTCATTTTCTCAATCAAAAAATCAACAACAATCCGGATTCATGGGTTCAACTCATTGGCCGCAACGACTGTGTAAAAGTGCTATCTCAACTTGGCAATACAGAAGAGAATTCCTTGATCATGAACTTGGTTCATCCCGACTTGATTTCTCGCAAGGAATACTACACCAAGGTGGCACAACATTTGCAAGTTAAAGAGCCTGAGTTTAGCGATGAGCAAACCGATATCAACCCAAGAAAGGTGAAATCGAATAACTTTGCCACTCTTTTTCCAGATTACCAATTTGAGTCCTTATATTGCTTTAAATGAGACGCTTAATCTTACTTCTTGTCCTTTTTGGTGCTTTGATATCGGGGCAGGAAGTACGTGCATCTCACATTGTAGGTGGAGAAATGTATTACAACCACCTAGGCGGGAGTAATTATCGCATATATATCATACTGTATCGCGACTGTTTTTCTACTGGAGCACAGTACGATGACCCGTTAAAATTGGGGATTTTTCACAACCCGAATGGCAATTTGGTCCGAGTGGAGGATGTACCCTTTCCGGGGAGTAATGTACTGCCCATTATTTTCAATAATCCATGCATTGTAAAGCCTACGAATATTTGTACAGAAAAGGCCGTTTATTCAAAGGTGGTAAACCTTCCTCCTCGACCTGGAGGGTATACCTTGGCTTACCAACGTTGTTGCCGTGGCCCCAATGTGCAGAACCTACAATTTCCCGATGATCAAGGTATTACATTGAAAGTCACGATTCCGGGTACCGAAAGTTTTCCCAACAACAGTTCACCTCGTTTTACCAACTATCCACCCTTGGTTATTTGCAACAATGACGAATTGGTTTTCAACCATGTAGCCACCGATCCGGATGGGGATTCACTGGTTTACTCCTTGGCTCCTCCTTCTCATGGTGGAAGTTCAGGAGACCCAGCACCTAATCCTCCAGCAGGTCCTCCTTACTCCAACGTTGTTTGGTCTGCCGGACACAACCCACAAGCTCCCTTGGGGCCTGGTTCCAATTTGAGTATCGACCCAGTGACCGGAATCTTATCTGGTCAGCCCAACAATACAGGACTCTATGTCGTGGGTGTACAAGTAGAGGAGTTTAGAAACGGCATTTCGCTCGGAAAAAACATCCGAGATTTTCTATTTGTGGTGATCAACTGTCAGATTACGATGAACGCCATTTTACCTGATCAGGAAGAACTGAGCACTTTTGTCAACTATTGCAATGGGCTCAATATTCAATTCGAAAATGACAGTTATGGCGGTACATCTTACCACTGGGATTTTGGCGTGAACGGTACAAATAGTGATACGAGCAATGTCTTTGAACCTTCCTTTACTTATCCGGCAAACGGGACCTATCAGGTGGTATTGGTGGTAAAAAAGAACAATGAATGTACCGACACAGCAAAAATGACGGTGATAGTTAACAACAAAGTCAATGTCAATTTCACGGCTACAGATTCCGTTTGTATCATTAACAATTCGGTAGACTTTACGGGCTTTGTGAGCAATGCCGACAACGGAACCATTACTTGGGATTTTGGGCCCAACGCCTCCCAACAAAGCGCGAGCGGCACACTTAATGTGAACAACATTGTGTACGATTCGCCAGGAAGTTTTCCCGCTACATTAGCCTATAATCACCCGTACTGTCAGACCGACACTACCATTCCCATACTGATCCTTCCACTTCCCACTGCTTCCTTTGAATTGCCATTGAATTATGAGTGCGACGGGCTTACGATAAGTCCTATTAACACATCGGAAGGCGGGATATACAGCCATTGGGATTTTGGGGTGCCCTCTACCAATTCAGACACATCCAATCTGGAAAACCCGACCTACGTATACACCGATCCTGGATTTTACACCGTAACGTTAATTACAGGATCAACGGGCGTTTGTGCCGATACCACAGAGCAAACTTTCGAGGTTTACGACGATCTCAATTTGGCGATTCAAAGCGTTGATTCCATGTGTATTCTAGATAATGTTCACGATTATTTAGGCCTCGTTTCAGGGCCCGATATCGCCACATATTATTGGGATTTTGGTCCAAATGCTACACCGCAAACCTCCACTGATACCAATGTGTTTGGTGTAAGCTTGAATACCCCTGGATTTCATACCATTAAACTATATGGAAGTTATTTGCAATGTCTGGATTCTGCCGTAAAGCAAGTGTTTGTGTACCGCGTTCCAGAAATTGGTTTCAACATAGAAGAAGGATTGCAATGTGAGCCCTTTACGGCCCAATTTATTGATCAGTCGATTGCCGATTCTCCGATTTATTATTCATGGGATTTTGGAAATGGACAAACTTCCACCTTGGCCAATCCGTCGACCATTTATTACGACACAGGGATTTACCAAGTAACCCTCACCATTCGCACCGACGAAGGTTGTGTGGATACCCTTACCCTTTCGCGAAACGACTTGGTTCATGTGCGTCCAAACCCCACAGCTGGATTCACTATTAACAGAGACCTGCTAGATGTTTGCGACAATGAAGTCATTTTCACAGATGCTTCCGAAGGAGCAATTACTTTGACCTATATTCCAGATGATATGAATACGTACTTGTATGATGTTCCATCGGTTTATTCCTATTTCTACAAGACCTCCGGTCAAAAATATTTGCAGCAAATTGTGATGAACGAGTACCAATGTCGGGATACAGCCTACGGTACTTTGTACGTCCAGCCTTTTGTCGTTTTCTTGCCCAATGCCTTTACGCCTGATGGAGATCAATTCAACAATACTTTCGGTTCAAAAACTGCCTTAGAGGCTGAAGAATGGCACATGCGAATCTTCAATCGCTGGGGAGCATTGGTCTTCGAATCTTTCGATCAATACGGTGAATGGGACGGAACCTATGGCGGTGAAAGAGCCCCGGATGGGATATACACCTACATCGTGGAATTAACCGCCTGCGGACAAGAAGACAAGTACCGCGTTCTCAATGGTCACGTTGTACTACTGCGTTAAAAGAAATTCAAGTTTAGCGTCAATTTCACAC